>CAYZFL010000281.1:0-1005 GCA_964477785.1 uncultured Bacteroides sp. | reverse complement strand
GTTGATGCCTCTGCAAGTTGTACCATGCTCAAAAAATATTTAGGACAAGATTGCCAACATGCTGTCTTATTCCATCTCAATATAATAATCTATGGTATCAGGACGTGGGATTTTTAATTTTTCTGATTATTTCCTCATGACAGGTATCATAAGGTCATTCATAAGAACGACACAACCTTTGATGAAATTATTGTGGATTGTATCCCTTTTCAAGCGTTCCACATATTCAATAGTAGGAAGATTCATGTCCATTACATATTTATAGTAAAGCTCTGTATCCACAGAGAAATTCGAATTGTTGAGAGGCTCTACATAAAGCATCATTTTTTCACGCAACTCATTATCACAACCCACTTTCCTGAGCCATGACAATGAACCCTTATATTCAAATTCATCTTTGATTTTTCGCTTTTTACTTGACTTTGACAGATCCGTGCTATAAATTATATCCAGTTTAATTCTATTGTCATCTGTATCAGGAATGCTCCACACAAAATCCATCTGCTGATTGTATTTGTCGTGATTAAACACATATTGAAGACAAAAAACAAAACTATTCATTCTCTGCTTTTCGATACATTCCTCAGTTTCAATATAATTGTAATCATCCCAACCGCATTTCCATAAGTCTACGGACGGATCTATGCTCATCATATCAGAATCGGTATCAATGAATTCGAGTTCATATTCGGCAGGAAGTTCTTGGCGCGATTTACCATTGCATGATATTAATAGACAAAGAATCATTAATATCGGCAATTTCCGAACAAAGTTGATTTTTTGTGCTGTATTCATCGCATTCTATTTAGTAAGTCTATATAAGTCGTCCAATTTGATTGTTGCAATAGTTGAATCTTTATAATAAAAAGTAGCTTTTTTGTCACGAGCGCCAACCACGAAGGCTGACCCTCTAAAATGATTTTCCCTGAGATCGGCATCATTTTGCCTATCTTTGCATGAAGGATTTGACATTCCGGTTCTTCTATATCCACTAACTGCCGCATG
>CAYZFL010000280.1:0-1005 GCA_964477785.1 uncultured Bacteroides sp. | reverse complement strand
TTCAGCAGTGAATACATGCGTGGCGCCTGGATTTTCCACACCGTCGGCATCCCGAAGCGTAATGAACACACCCCCTATTACATTTCCCGCTTCAACGCCGACTTCCCGCCACCTCCGCCAGATTTAGAGCGACCAACCGGCGAAACCCGAATAGGCCTCCCGCCACCCACCGTCCTCTACAACGACTCGCCCCCGGACGAATCTCCCGACCCCACGGGCAATTGCGCATTGCGCATTTCACATTACGCATTACCAAGTGGCAAGCCACTTGTCTAAGCGGCAGCTGCCCCGCGAGCAGGACATTTCCCTTCATTACGCATTGCGCATTTGCGCATTACGCATTTTAAGGCCTTTGCCCGTAAAGCCGAACCGCAGCAGGGAGAACTTTGACATTTTGTTACAAATAAAAGTCCCAAATTTTCCAGGCGATTTGCCGCGGCTGTCGGGGTCGCGAGGTGGGGTTTAGGCTGCGCCTAAACCGCATATATCCACGCAATTACCAATTGCCAAAGCCCTGAGCCGCCCCGCGTCCACTCACATCTTTCCGATTAATCATGATTAATCTCGTTAAATCATGATAAATCCGTCAATTATGGATTTTAAATTTTAAATCAAATTCCATTCTTTTCAAGGCGATTCCCAACAGTTGTCTGAGGTCGGAGGTATGGTTTCGACTGCGCCTAAACCGCCCTAGTTTTCAACTAAAAAGGCCGCTTCGGGATTCGGAGCGGCCTTTGTAGGGGTATGAACTGATGGAATTTATTTCTGGACGAGCGAGCGACCTTTCTTGATTGCTTCCTCGTTGAGGGGAATCAGGTGGTGGTGACGCTCGGGGAGAGTTTTCTTAAGTCCGCGGATTACGGCATCGTCGGGAACGATGGGTCTGAGGGTGAGAAGGGCTCCGAGAAGTATCATGTTGTAGGTCTTGGAGTTTTTCATCTCGATAGAGGCAGTCATTGCATCTACGGGCACCACGTTGATGTCGGTGCGGGTGGGAAGATGATG
>CAYZFL010000279.1:0-1039 GCA_964477785.1 uncultured Bacteroides sp. | reverse complement strand
CATGGCCGGAAACAAACTCAGCACGGAGTATCTGGTGGAGGCCGACGCCATAGCCCTTGGAGAGGGCCTTTCGCCCGCAGAAACGGGCTTCGCAGATGCGGAGGGAGGAATATCGGGCATTGACACAACCTTCTACGAGCCGGTTGACCCCACGCTTCCGGTGATACAGCTCTATACCCGGGAGTACACCGGTGACGGACATGTGATAAAGGCTAAGACCTCATATACATGGTCCGGCACGGACACCACAAGGGTCATAGAGTCGATACAGTTCGACGGCGGTTATTTCGACAGCGGCAGTGGTGCAAACTATTACGTCAGGGACTATCTGGGCAACATCATAGCCGTCGTCGATGAGTGGGGCCACCTTGTCCAGGCCACCGACTACTACCCCTACGGCCTCCCATTCCGCATGGAAGACATGGAAGATACAGAATCATCATCCTCATCAAACACATCGACTTCCAACCGTTATCTTTTCGGTGGCAAGGAATTTCTGACGGAAGACGGCCTGAACGAATACTACCAGCAAGCGCGCCAGTACATTCCCCGCATCCCCCGCTTCGACCGAATGGACGACAAAATCGACGACCACCATGACCAGACTCCCTACCTTGCCTTCGCCGGGAATCCGATAATGTGCGCCGACCCAGACGGTTGCGACAGCATTTATGCGATGAATAAAGACGGGAGCGTATATGGAATAAATACCACAGGCCCGAAAGATCCCAATAAATATATAGTAAGCCAAGAGAAAGCCGCGATATTAATAGGTGCGGAATCTCCCGGCCCAATGGAAAATGGACCGGATGTAGCCATAATTGTAAGCGGTATTGCCGAATACATTAGATACGATGTCAAAAGGAGCAATGAGGTTGGTAAAGAGACCGGTGGCCATGTAGATTGTTTTGGACATAAGAGATGGATGGATGGAAAGAAATACGACCCCAAGACACGTAAACAATCTATAATCCTATTTAAAACTAAAACATTTAGTATAACTCTTAAATCCACAATAAAGATTCTATGGCATGTTCAT
>CAYZFL010000278.1:0-1048 GCA_964477785.1 uncultured Bacteroides sp. | reverse complement strand
ACGGGCATTGAACTGCTTGCAAAATTCCATGATATTGATACCCTTTGAACCCAGAGCGGGACCTACGGGAGGTGAAGGATTTGCAGCACCGCCTTTGATCTGAAGTTTGATCTGTCCAGCAATTTCTTTTGCCATTGTTTTTACTATCTAAAGATTTATATATAAAACCGTGAAATCTCAAAACTTCCGCCATTCCTGAACTCCGGCATCCCCGTAACAGGATAGCTTGGGGGTCCTCACAGAAAAACCGGCGCATGGAAGCTACGCCGTTTCTGCCGGTCTGACGGCCGTCTTATCGATTATTCACGTTCTACTTGCGAATTTTCCAACTCCAAAGGAGTTTTGCGTCCAAAAATTTTGACCATCACTTTGAGTTTCTTTTTCTCACGGTTGACCTCTTCGATTATACCGCTGAAGCCATTGAAGGGACCTTCGTTGACTTTAACGGTCTCGCCCACGACATAGTCGTTGACGTCGCTTTCCTGCGGGTCGAGATAGTCATCAGCCGTGCCAAGCATGCGCATCACTTCTGACTGGCGGAGACGCTCGGGCTTCGAGCCCTTGTCGCGCCCGCGCAGGAAGTCAATTACATTTGTTGTGTTGGTAAGCTCATGTATCAGCTCCCCTGTGAGGTCAGCCTCTATAAAGACATAGCCGGAATAAAGATTGCGTTCTTTCACAATCTTCTTCCCGCCACGTACAGCAAATACCTTCTCAGTGGGTATGAGAACCTGAAAAAGATGAAGACCGAGGTCGGTGTTTTTCATCGCCTGGTCGAGATATTCCTTGACTTTTGCCTCTTTACCCGAAATGGCACGCAACACGTACCATCCTCTATTAGTATTCTCCTTTTCCATCGCAGATGTAATGCAGATACTAATTAAATTTTACTTATTAGGGTTTAAGCTGTAAATAAAGTGCATTAGATTGTCAGCCACCTGATCCATCAGGAACACTATCAGTGCTATTATCACCGAAGCGATCATGACGATAATAGCTGATTTTACCTCGTGTTTTTTGGTTGGCCAAGAAGTCTTATAACGAAGTT
>CAYZFL010000277.1:0-1058 GCA_964477785.1 uncultured Bacteroides sp. | reverse complement strand
CTTGAAAAGAGACTCTATCTGCCACCGGCGGCGGTATATCGCCACGATTGTCTCCGACGGCATGTCGAAGTCGTTGGACAGAAGTGATATAAGCTTAGGTTTCTTGCCTTTCTTGATGTCAACGTATGTGATTATTCTGGCTATATGGTTTATGCCGTCCTTACGGAACACCACGACCTGCTCACGATATTCCATAAGTCCCTGCGGATTCTGATGCATACAGTCAACAAGCACCTCATAGTTGAGGTTTTTCTTCATCTTGGTGACATAGACAACGCCACGGTCTGTCAATTCCTCGAATTTAACATAGTTGATATATGCACGGTCAAGGGCCACTATCCCGTTGTGGCTGTAATGGCTCGGAGCAAGCATGAACGAGTCATTGGTGGCCGCCGAGGTGAACTGTACATCACAGGGAACGCCCTCGTTGGCGTGTATGACCGAGTGTACCTTTATACCGCCTTTCTTCCTTCCGGTCTTGGGGTGCCTGCCAACACCCTTGAAAATAGCATTTGAGAACAGCGAAATGGTCGTGGAATCAATAATTCTAAGCCGTCTTATCCAATCTTCGGCGCCATTGCGTCGGCTGTCCGAGGAAAGAACGTCTTTATTGGCAGCATACAGGCCGCGATATACTTCCTCAAAGAACTTCTCTGACCGCCTGGCATTTGCATCCGACAGTGTGCTGCGCTTTGGAACACTGTTGATTCCGACATGATTAAGCTTGCGCACCTCGGCGGTCATAGATGTCTCTATCTCACGCAATGAGTCGAATCGCTGGATTACGGCGTAGAGCATCGTAAGGAGATGGGTGTAGCCATCAAAGCTCTTTACATACTTCTCTCCGCCGTATTTTCGGCTTATTTCAACAATTTTATCACGATCGAGTGATTTTATCAGCTGTCCATATATCGGCTGTCCGAAGAAATTACTACTTTTACTCATGGTTATTAATGGATAGTTTGGCGACACCAAAATAACCATTTAGGGCTGACTCCCGCAATAGGTGACAGCCCTAATTTTTCAATCGCTCAAAAAAATTTAGCGGACAGTAATAA
>CAYZFL010000276.1:510-1083 GCA_964477785.1 uncultured Bacteroides sp. | reverse complement strand
GAGGAAGATCCGTGGGGTTACAGTGACGCAGCCACTCGACGTAGGCCAGGATTATTGGCACGGAGGAGGGGCTGCCGGGACGGTCGTAGACGTGGGCGAGGATCAGCTGGCCACGCTGACGGAAGGACTCGAAGTAACGGACGAGGTTTATTTCAAATGAGCGCATGGGACGGCCGAGCCATCGCTGAAAATCGGCGATGGAGATAAGACGGCGGGTGAGGGTCATCTTTCGGGGCTGGGATATTAGTTTGCGCTTCATGCCGCGAAATTACGGGACACAAGGGCGGAAATATACGATGAAAATTGAAACATAAAAACAAAAAAATAGAAAGTACATAAATTTTAGAACATAAGGGCATAAGACATAAGAGCATAAGGAGTTTAGAGATAGGGAGATAAAGGACAGAAGGTTTTTCTTGCGAAAAACAAGGAAGGACATAAGTTTGAGACGGAGATGTCATCGCGGGCAACCAAGCTGATGACATGCTCAAATCATTGTAATGGGAGGAATTGGCAACAACTTGAGTCTTATTAACGATTATTAACGCAAGTAATAAGGGGGGGGGGCAATTA
>CAYZFL010000276.1:0-477 GCA_964477785.1 uncultured Bacteroides sp. | reverse complement strand
CCCCCCCCCCCCCGGGGGGGCCCCAAGTATGTTTCTAAATTTGTAAAAATTGTATCGTTTTCTTCTTACAGTTAAAAACTTACACAATTTTTGAGAAACAGTTTCAACTTAAAAGCAAACAAAACACAAATAATAACTATTAAACTCAAACCATCATGAAAACAATCAGACAATTATTGATGGCATTGGCCATTATGCTTCCGTTGACCGGAATGGCTCAGGCGGAGAAATCTGTGACTCTGACTGTGCCGGGAACACTGTTAAAGGCAATCGGCGAGGATAATCTGAAAAATATCGAGAAGCTGACAGTCGCAGGGCCTGTAAACGTACAGGATTTCGCAACGATGCTTAAAGCCATAAGCGAAGGCAAACTAAAGACACTCGACCTATTGAAGGCTGAACCGGAGAATAAGGCTATTCCTGCCGAGGCTTTTAAATACACGGCTTCAAGATTAAGGCTGACGCGTTTGGTACTTC
>CAYZFL010000275.1:0-1145 GCA_964477785.1 uncultured Bacteroides sp. | reverse complement strand
GGATGTTCCTTTAGTGTCCGCAAAAAAATGTGACAACGGATATAAGTGTTTCATTTCTCCAAATTCAAAACCTCTTTTTCAAGGAGAAATTTTGACGCTTAATTTGGATGGCGATGGAGGAGCTGGAATATCATACTATCAACCGGCAACAATGGCTCTTGACAGTCATGTAGGGGCGCTAAAACCAATTTTACCAATGAACCAATACCAAATGTTGTTTATATCAAGGGCGCTCACCAATCAAGGAGATATGTTCGGCCACGGTTATTCGATTAACAGCAATCGTGTTAGGTCTATCAAGATTATGCTTCCTGTGAATGACGAAGATAATATTGATTTTGACTTCATGGACTCATACATGAGAGAAATTGAAAGCTCTCAAATTCTAACATACTTAAATCATATCCATTCAGGGCGTTGCGGCACCGCCGCCGCCGCGCTTCAGTAAATCAAGCCTATGGTCATGACCGTCCGGCTTCAATCGCATAACGCATTATGAATATTCGAAAAGAAAAACTTGATTTATACAAGGCCATTTACATGGCTTTGCGCCCTCGCATCAACGAAATTATCAACGAGGAGCAAAGTATTATTCTCCATTTGTATCTTATGGAGAATAAAGGCCTAATAGAAATAGCGGAACAGCTGCATTTCTCTGACTATCATATCGTAAAAGACGAACTAAAGAATATCGAACTTAGAATTTTAGCCTTAGGTTAATTGCTATGGACGAGTGCGAAAACGTGGACGTATATAATGGTGGCGCAGCCCACGACATGAACGTGGACTTTGACCGCTATATGAACACCGGCGAGGGCGCGGAGCTTTTCGACGAAACCGACCTCGACGATTATATCGACAACTTAAACGACTGGGACTGATAATTTATGAAAAAGAGCTATTTAATTGCCATAGTATCAGCGATAATCCTCATTATCACCCTCGGTGGTCTATATTATTATTTCTATATTGACACCGTTAGCAATTATTTTCTTGTAAAATATACTCCACCTCAACCGAGAGAATCAATTTTTGGAGGCCGCGAATATAGCGATCCCAAAATAGAGTTTGCCAAGTTGAAAGACTATGCCAATGATGATATGGCTGTTGAGGCTGAGACCATAGAAGCAAACCATTCTTATTCG
>CAYZFL010000274.1:0-1166 GCA_964477785.1 uncultured Bacteroides sp. | reverse complement strand
CATGAGGGTAAGTTTCATTGCCGAGTAGTTCTTCTTACCCGAGCCCCAGACGCCTATAAGAAGGTACATGGGAATGAGGGCGACCTCGTAGAACATGAACATGGTGAAGAGATCGATCGAGATGAAGAAGCCGAATACACCGGTACTGAGAAGAATGAGCCACAGGAAGAATGCCTTGGGCTGCTCTATCTTCCAACTTGCGAAGCTGCCGGCGAATACGATTATACTCGAGAGAATGAGCATTGCGATTGAAATACCGTCGACACCCACTGCGAGGTTGATGTGGAGCGGTGCAAACCATGTCCAGCTGCCGGTGAAGAGCATTTCTGCCTCGTTGCCGGCCTGGCGCATGCCGAGATATTCTACCAGTACGTATACCGAGAGGGCCAGGAGAGCGGTCGAACCTGCTACCGCTACGGCACGTATCTGTTTTACATTGCGACTAAGTGCTATCAGACCCATCATTGCCATAGGTATCAGCACAAAGTATATGAGAACATTTGAAAACATTGCTATTTTACTTTTTCCTAATTGTTAATGACTGGCGATATATGGGTTAGAGAACACAGAACATTGTTATGACTCCGATGAGCAAGGCTCCTATGATGAATACCCAGGTATAGGTCTGGACATTGCCCGACTGGAGCGGTCTGATTGCCTCGGAGGCGAGATTGGTTACGGTTGCGAACGAGTTCATCATGCCGTCGATTACATTGCGGTCAAACCAGGCGATGGGCTTGCAGACGCATTTGAATATAATCTTATGGGTGATGAACTGATAGAGCTCGTCGAAATAGAAGCGGTGGTAGCACCATTTCCAGAGGGCGGGCATCGCATTTTTGAATTTTTCGGGAAGGGAATTTTCCTTGCGGTACATCACTGTGGCAAGAATGATGGCGGCGATTGCCACAGCGAGGCTGACGCCGGCCACGCTCCAGTCGAAGTGTGCCATGAAGTCATAGGGTTCGCCGTTCCAGGTCACGAGCTTGCCGAAGGGAATGAAACCTGCGACACAGGTGATGAGGGCAAGTATCACCAGGGGTGTGGTCATTGTCCAGGCCTGATCTTTGGGAGCATGCTCTCCTTCGGGAGTCTTATGCTCTTTCCACCAGAAGATGAGGTAGTAGAGACGGAACATGTAGAAGGCGGTAAGACCGGCAACGGCG
>CAYZFL010000273.1:0-1222 GCA_964477785.1 uncultured Bacteroides sp. | reverse complement strand
CGTAGCCGCCGCCACTCCCACCGACTGCTTCAACATGGCCTTCGAGGCATGCCGCATCGCCGTAGAGCACATGACTCCCGTGATTCTGCTCACCGACGCCTTCATCGGTAACGGTGCATCGGCCTGGCGCATCCCCGAGGCAAGCGACTATCCCGAAATAAAGGTAAACGAAGTTCCCGCCGACATGCGCGACGGCTCCTGGAAGCCTTATATGCGCGATCCCGAGACTCTCGTCCGCAAATGGCCCGTAGCCGGCACAGAAGGCTGCATGCACCGTCTCGGCGGTCTTGAAAAAGACTTCGTAACCGGCGCTATCTCGACCGACCCCCGCAACCACGAGAAGATGGTTATGACCCGTCGCGAGAAAGTGGCACGCATCGCCAACGACATCCCCGAAGTGGAAGTGCTCGGCAATGCCGACGCCGACACCCTGCTCATCGGCTGGGGCGGCACCTACGGCCATATCCTTTCGGCATGCGAGGAACTCAACAAGGAAGGCGTGGGCTGCGCTATGGCTCAGTTCCGTTACATCAACCCGCTGCCCAAGAACACCGCCGACATCATCAACCGCTACAAGACCGTGATTGTCGCAGAGCTCAACACCGGCATGTTCGCCGACTATCTCCAGAGCAAGTTCCCCGGCAAATTTATCAGAAGAATCAATAAAGTCCAGGGCCAGCCCTTCCTTGTTAAGGAACTGGTCGACGGCGTTAAACAAATAATCGAGGAAAAATAAAATGGAAACTGCAGAAAACACAAAGGCCTTCACTCCGGCCGACTACAAAAGCGACCAACCGGTAAGATGGTGTCCCGGATGCGGTGACCACGCCATCCTCAACACCCTCCACAAAGCCATGGCCACCCTGGGTGTGCCTCCCTGCGAGACAGCCGTTATCTCGGGTATCGGATGCTCGTCGCGTCTGCCTTACTACATGAACACCTACGGCTTCCATACCATCCACGGCCGTGCAGCAGCCATCGCCACCGGCTTCAAGGTAGCGCATCCCGAGATGACCGTATGGCAGATTTCAGGCGACGGCGACGGTCTCGCCATCGGCGGTAACCACTTCATCCATGCCGTACGCCGCAACATAGACATCAACATCTGCCTCTTCAACAACAAAATCTACGGTCTTACCAAAGGTCAGTACTCACCTACATCCGACCGTGGTTTCGTGTCGAAATCATCGCCTTACGGCACCACCGAGGATCCCTTCATCCC
>CAYZFL010000272.1:586-1248 GCA_964477785.1 uncultured Bacteroides sp. | reverse complement strand
CTTCGACTTTGTTGTTAAGACTCCCCCGGTTGCCATACAGCTCAAGGAGGCCGCTAAGATCAAGAGCGGTTCCGCACAGCCCAACCGTAAAAAGGTAGGAGAAGTAACCTGGGAACAGGTAAAAGCTATCGCCACCGACAAAATGCCCGACCTTAACTGCTTTACTGTAGAGTCTGCCATGCGCATGGTAGCCGGTACAGCCCGCAGCATGGGTATCACCGTAAAAGGAGAATTTCCCGCAGCCGAATAATTAATACTTCAATTCCACAGACATGAGTAAGCTTACAAAAAATCAGAAGTTAGCCAAGTCGAAGATTGAAGTCGGCAAGGCATACTCCCTCGGTGAGGCCACTGAGAAGGTTAAGGAAACAACATTTACCAAATTTGACGCTTCATTTGACATCGACGTACGTCTCGGCGTTGACCCCCGTAAGGCAAACCAGATGGTACGTGGCGTTGTGACTCTTCCTCACGGAACAGGTAAGGTAGTGCGCGTTCTCGCTCTCTGCAACCCCGATCAGGAAGCAGCCGCAAAGGCAGCCGGCGCAGACTATGTAGGTCTCGACGAATACCTTGAGAAAATCAAGGGCGGCTGGACCGATGTAGACGTTATCATCACCCAGCCCCAGATCATGGGTAAGCTCGGCCCTCTCGGCCGTATC
>CAYZFL010000272.1:0-576 GCA_964477785.1 uncultured Bacteroides sp. | reverse complement strand
TAAAAAAGGTAAGATTGATTTCCGTGTAGACAAGAACGGTATCGTTCACTCATCCATCGGTAAGGTAAGTTTCACAGCTGAACAGATGGCCGACAACGTAAAAGAGTTTATCGGCACTCTCATTAAGCTGAAACCTGCCGCTGCCAAGGGCACTTATATCAAGAGCGTTTATCTTTCAAGCACAATGAGTCCGGGCATCAAAGTCGACACCAAGTCGATCGACGCCTAATCACCAACTAAATCATCAGAAAAATGAAAAAGGAAGATAAAGCCATACTCATTGAGAAAATTAAGGAGACTATCAGCAGCTACGGATGCTTCTACCTTGTAGAGAGCGCCGGTATGGACGCTGAGCGCACAAGCGCTTTCCGTCGTGCCTGCTTCGGCAAGGACATCAAGCTGATGGTAGTGAAGAATACTCTTCTTCACAAAGCATTCGAGGAACTCGAAGGCGACTACAGCGAGCTCTACGGCACACTTAAGGAGTCGACCTCTCTTATGTGCTGCAACACCGGCAACGCACCCGCCAAGCTCCTTAAGGACTTTGTAAAGAAAGGCGACGTACTGCCCGTTCTC
>CAYZFL010000271.1:0-1251 GCA_964477785.1 uncultured Bacteroides sp. | reverse complement strand
ATGAGCGCATGGGCCGGCCGAGCCATCGCTGAAAATCGGCGATGGAGATAAGACGACGGGTAAGAGTCATCTTGCGGGGCTGAGATATTAGTTTGCGCTTCATTATGGCGCAAAGATAGATAGAGGTTTTGCCGGATAATACGATAAAAAACAAAAGGACATAATTTTTTAACAAAAGGGCAGAAGGACAAAAGAACACAAGAGATTGAGGGATAGAGGGATAAAGGGCAAAAGGTTTTTCTTGCGAAAAACAGGAAAGAACAGAAGGGGTGGACCAGAGGACAGAAGGTTAGGACCAGAGAATCATAGCTTTTTGGACAGAAACCGGAGGGGGTTAGACCAGAGAACCAAAGTTTTGAGACATAAATACAATAAAAAATAAAGGACAAAATTTTTGGGTCATAGGCCCATAGCTCCAGAGTTTTAAATAACTTCAATTTGCGATTTCCTTTACGTGAACTAAATGTTTCATCTATCAATTTGTAATATAGTGTTCATAATCCACTGAGCAGATTATAAATACACATATTTTGAAAATATTTTAATATTTATATAGTAAAAATTTGGTTTATTGAAGTAAAATTCGTAAATTTGTAAGCAAACGGATTTAAATGCCCTTTTCCTTAGCTAAGATCCAGACATTCAATACACATTTGTATAAACAACTAATTATTTATCAACCTCAAAATTACACAATCATGGGAAATCACATTATTAAAATTGCAGCTACTATTGCTTGTAGTTTATTATTGGCTTCCTGTTCTCAGGAGCTGATAATAGAGCCGCGGTTATCACTCTTACTATGACAGTGATGAGTGGCGGAAAAGAATTTACATATACAGATTCCCGTCTTTATGATGTTACTTATGCACCCGATCCGTATCAGGGAAGCATGAGTATCTTAAATAGTCCGCCCTATTCATTTATACTAAATCATAAGGACAATAACTTCTATGGGTTTGACCTTAAATATTAAATGCATCAAATCAGTTTCTTAAGATATGAAAAAATTAGTACCATTATTGCTTTTAAGCACTGTGACGATCTGCGGGCTTATTTCATGTGAAGATGATCCGGAACCGCAACCTGTGCCGGAGGAGGAAATTGATTGGATAAGGAATGAACTATATTATCTCCAAAAAGTATCCGACCAGTTGAACTCCACTTCTCCGGATTATCCTTCTCCATGGAGTGTCGAAGATGAGTCTACATGGAAAGACATTAGAATAGATACAATCATAGATGAGGAAA
>CAYZFL010000270.1:0-1276 GCA_964477785.1 uncultured Bacteroides sp. | reverse complement strand
ACTTCGACTACGAAGCCTTCGGACGCGAGCTGTTTATGTACGACTACTCGATGGGCGCCAACAATCACGTGTTCCGCAACATCTGACCCCTCTAACCCTCTCAACGATAAAGGGCTTTTCCGAAAGGAAAGGCTCTTTTGCATTTAAGTATAGATACGAAAAAAGAGCGGTGTGTGGCCGCTCTTTCCAATCGACTACTGTCGGTTTCTAAAATCGTTGCTTTCGCACTCGAAGTATTTCGTTAAAGAGGAAACTACCCTTTGTGGAGGCAAAGTTAGTGATAATTTTCCATTCCACAAAATATTAACGTTCTTTTCGGCATGAAAGTTTGCCGAAATTTAATGCGGAATAATTTTGAACCCAAGTCGAGCCCCTTTAAAGGTATATATGTTCTTTGCTATTATCTGAAACGCCGGATTTGGACGCTCCGGGTTTAGTACCTGTCTGCTTATGGGATAAGCGATTAAATCAGCGACCTGCAAGCCTATTACATTATCTTTCTTATCAACAAAGCTAAAGCTTTTTACTCTGTCGGTCAAGCGGTCCGAAGTAATCCATTTTGTTCCTTTGACTCGAAGGCCATTGTAGTATTTGAGCAGCATCTTGTTCTGCTTTGGATTTCGCCGCTCAACGATTATTCTCAACTTCGCATTTCCGTCTGTGCAGTCGTCGATATGGAATATCGCTCGCTCAATAAGGTATTTCAACGAAAGGCCATACACATCTTCGCCGGTATTAAAACGCTCGATGAAGGGCTCTTTAAGAATACAGCAGCAAACTATTACATAAACGTCGTCTGTCCCAAGTATTTCATTGATGCGCGTATAAAACCGATTCTTTACTTCACTGTCAAGCAAGTTAATAAAACTGCGGCTGCAATTTCTTATTTCTCTGGAATGAAATATCACATCTTGATTATTCCATAGCTCCTGTTTCAAAGAATTTATTTCGTCTTCAAGCCATGTCTGCTTATTTTCAGGAACTAAAATACCGCACAAAGTAAATAAAGGGAAAGTTTTATCAAACTTCTCCAGATTCGGGTCGCCGCATTCATCGATGAACAGCGTATAATGTATTTTGCCTTCTTGTTTTTCCATAATTGAGATACAAAGTTACGAAAAATATCTGATTTTTCGTGTCTTTTCGGCCATTTAATCACGCGCGTAACTTCGTGGTGTAAATCACAGTTACGCCATGCCAAAAACCGCATATCACATCTCACTCAAAGGCTACGTCGGAGGCTACGACTTCGACCGCTCGACCGTTGACCGCGAAC
>CAYZFL010000269.1:0-1276 GCA_964477785.1 uncultured Bacteroides sp. | reverse complement strand
TGATACAGCTCTATACCCGGGAATACACCGGCGACGGACATGTGATAAAGGCTAAAACCTCATATACATGGTCCGGCACGGACACCACAAGGGTCATAGAGTCGATACAGTTCGACGGCGGTTATTTCGACAGCGGCAGTGGTGCAAACTATTACGTCAGGGACTATCTGGGCAACATCATAGCCGTCGTCGATGAGTGGGGCCACCTTGTCCAGGCCACCGACTACTACCCCTACGGCCTCCCATTCCGCATGCCGGATATTGACGAGGACAACAATGCAACCGCTGAAACAGGAGACACCGGCTCCGGATCAACCTCCAACCGTTATCTCTTCGGCGGCAAGGAATTCCTGACGGAAGACGGCCTTAACGAATACTATCAGGAAGCACGCCAGTACATTCCCCGCATCCCCCGCTTCGACAGAATCGATGATTTACAGGATGAACACCATGACCAGACCCCTTACCTCGCTTTCGCAGGTAATCCGGTAATGTGTTATGATCCATCGGGATGTGATACGGTATGGGTAAAATATGATGACAAAACAAAAACTTGGGCAATCCAAAATACGGTCAAATCGAAAGGTGCCGATTATATTATAACTGAAAAAGACGGAGCTTGCAGGAAATATGAATTTTCTGAAGGAGAATACGGCAACCGAGTGATAGGTCTGTGTTTGGAGATTAGTAAAGATTACTCTATAAATGTTCTCCATGTATCGGGAGAAAAAGATGGTACATTCCTTGCTATCACTCCGGGAGGTGAAGCTTCCAATGTTGCAAACACCGGCAAGCGAATCAAATTTGGGAATTATCCAATTACTACACCTACTGGAAGAGAAGAATGGAGAAGACCCGGATTAGGTGGAGAGGTTCTAAATAGAGGCATTCGATTTCATTACGGGGCGAATTTAAGTTGGACAGAAGGCTGTTTTCTTGTAACTTACGCATATTCCAAGTCGGGTAATACAGTTACCATGAATAAAAATAAATCACGTGAAGCGGCTGATAAGTTTGATGACTTCTTAGGAGCCACAGAACATTATTACTATGAATTTACTAATAGAAGAGGGGAGCGGAAGAAAAGGTATGGCTCCGCTTTTCCCAAACCAATTAATAAATTGTTTATATATAAAAGCAGATAAAACAATGAGGAATAACAACATAAAAAAAATTTTAATTGTAGCTTTCATGTTGCTATGCAGCATGTCGCTTTACGCCTTCAATCCAAAGATTGAGAGGCTGGGTAAATTTGACAACGCCGAGTGTTATATTG
>CAYZFL010000268.1:0-1280 GCA_964477785.1 uncultured Bacteroides sp. | reverse complement strand
CACACGGCCGGCAAATTTCTCGCAGAGCATGTCGGCATTGTCGGGCTTGACGTCGGCGACATAGCGCAGGTCGGCGCGTGCCTCGAGAGCGCGTGCGAGACCTTCCTCGTCGATTACTTCCTTGCGGGCTGTGTTGATCACCATACCATTTTTGGGCATAGAGGTGAGCAGGTCATAACCGATCGACTTGATAGTCTGGGGAGTTGCGGGGATATTGACTGAGATGAACTGATTGTTCTTGTAAAGTTCCTCGACTGTATCTACGGGCTTAACACCTGCAGCCTCAATCACTTCCTTGGGGCAGAAAGGATCTACCGATGAAACTTCCATACCAAAGCCTTTTGCCACACGGGCAACGTTACGGCCTACCTGACCGAAAGCCTGGATACCGAGATTCTTGCCTTTGAGCTCGAAACCGGAAGTTCCGTTATACATGTTGCGGGCGGCCATAACGGCGAGACCGAAAGCGAGCTCGGCTACGGCGTTTGAATTCTGACCGGGAGTGTTCTCGACTACTACGCCATGGGCGGTTGCCTCGGCGAGGTCCACATTGTCGTAACCGGCACCGGCACGTACAACGATCTTGAGGTTCTTGGCCGCCTCAAACACATCCTTGTTGATTTTGTCTGAGCGGATGATTATAGCCTCTGCGTCGGCCACTGCTGCGAGCAGGTCGGCACGGTCGGTATATTTCTCGAGAAGTTCGAGAGTGTAACCGGCGCCCTCTATTACTTCGCGGATGCCGTCTACGGCAACTGCTGCAAAGGGCTTTTCGGTTGCTACCAATACTTTCATTGTTTTTGAATTTATGGTTATTATTTAATGTGAGAATTGGTATCAGTGTTTTGCCTCGAAGTCTTTCATGGCCTGAACCAGGAAGTTGACGCTCTCGATGGGGAGGGCGTTGTAGAGAGAAGCGCGGAAGCCGCCTACCGAACGGTGACCCTTGATACCCATGATGCCGCGGGCAGTTGCGAACTCAACGAAGTCCTTCTCAAGTTCTTTGTACTCGGGTTTCATCACGAAGCATACGTTCATGATCGAGCGGTCTTCGGGGTTGACTGTGCCGACAAACATCTTGCTGTTGTCGATTGCATCGTAAAGCACGCGGGCTTTTTCGAGGTCGAGGCGCTCGAGCTCTTTTACGCCACCGAGTGATTTGTAATATTTAAGTGTCTGAAGAGCTGAGTAGATGGGCAGCACGGGAGGTGTGTTGAACATCGAGCCCTTCTTAACGTGTGTGCGATAGTCGAGCATTGTGGGGATCTGACGGTCTACAT
>CAYZFL010000267.1:0-1311 GCA_964477785.1 uncultured Bacteroides sp. | reverse complement strand
TTCATGATATTCAGGAGATTATTTCTCCATAATCTCGTTCATACGATTCGCTGAATAGTTACTTTCTTTTCAATGAATCAAATTTAATATTTTTATTGATTTTTAAGAGTACGGAGCTGAAAAGTAACTATTCAGCGAATCATTATTGCTGATTTACAACAAAATACATATAAAACCTGCTAAAATTTGGGGCAAAAAGGTTCATTTGCTGGTTAAAATTTCGCTATCTGGCGTTATAATCTATTGTTTCTCAGGAGATTAATTATTCTATATTCGCTGAATAGTAGCGCTGAAAATTTTCTCATCATATTCTTGATTCCCTAAATAATTTCGTTTAATTTTGTATTGAGGCTAAGTTTCTCTTTTTGAAGGTTTGAACGATAGTCAAATTTAGCCTCTATAATTTTGTCGTCAAAATTGTCAGATTTATGTCTTATACTAAAAAGATCAGGGATGTTGAAAGCTATCGGGAGCGGTTAAGTCGTTTTCTCTCCGACAAGCTTTTGCGTTTCAATCCTTATCTTATAAGCGATGAAAGACTTCTTGAAGGTCTGGAGAAGATGCGGTGGCGCGGACCTTTTTCTCTGACCCAGATGGTCGTGCTTAATATTTTAGATGTTCAAAATTCCGGCAATGACGTTCATCCCAGGGAGCGAGTGATTTATAGTCTTGGCGACTCCAACGAGGAAATTTCAGAACATATCAGTACCTTTACCGGTAACTGGTCTGCGGCAGACGCTTTGCGGCAGTTAAGATCCACTATCAACGATAGGCCAATAACTCAGTCAAAACAGTTATACCTCCTGATCGGCAAACGGGTATTTGTAAGCCGAAACATCGTCACAATCAACCAACATCTGGGCTATGGAAAGGCGATGCGTATGCATCGTATGAAAGGAAAGCAGGAAATTGACGCGGCCATGATACGCGAGGCCGCCGTTTCTGCAAAAATTGAAATGCTGGAACGGCTTCTCGCATACCCTTATTCCAATGTATATCTTGACGGCGAGCCGTCCTCTCCCGTCGACATCTTTACTCCCATTCACAATCTGATTACCGAAATCGCTTCATTCCCCACAGCAAATCAAAATTTGCTTAACAAGCGCTAATGCGCGTATTCCAGAACAATGAACGATGAAACTTCAGTTTTTATTCGTAATTTGGCACTATGGTTTGTAACACTGATTACTTAGGGAAATTCAGTTAATGACTAACTAATTATTTGCCAATGTCATAGATATTTTGTAACTTTACAAAGAACCCCCGATGGACCCATCACGGGCTTATTCGGGGGTAAATCTTAAAAAAATT
>CAYZFL010000266.1:0-1326 GCA_964477785.1 uncultured Bacteroides sp. | reverse complement strand
CGGCAGCTTCCCGTTAGGAAATATGGTGCTCTGTGTTGCCCGGACTTTCCTCAACAGTCCCGGCCTTGCGGCCTCACTGCAGCGACGGAACCCCGGCCCGGATGCTTATGTATCCTGTATATATCGTAATTCTAAAATCGGTGGCTTTTGCCGCAGATTTTTACATATATCCTCTGATGATACCGCGCTTGGAGTTGCGCACGAACAGTAAGATTTCGTCACGCTCCTTGGTTGCGGGCAGCTCGGCTTCGATGCGCTCGATGGCGTCGGATACGTTCATGCTCGACAGGTAGAGATAGCGGTAGATTTCCTGGATGTCGCGGATAGTATCGTTTGAGAAATTGCGGCGTCTCAGTCCTATCGAGTTGATGCCGGCATATGCTATGGGCTCGCGGGCGGCCTTCACATAGGGAGGAATGTCCTTGTTGACGAGAGCACCGCCCTGAATCATCACGTGGGGGCCGATGTGGCAAAACTGATGAATCAGAGTACCGCCGCCGATTACTGCGTAGTTGTCGACTACTACCTCGCCGGCGAGCTGTGTGCCGTTTGACATTATCACGTTGTCGCCCACGCGGCAGTCGTGTGCCACATGAGAGTAAGCCATGATCAGGCAGTTGTTACCCACGATGGTGGATCCTTTCGAGGCTGTACCGCGGTTGATGGTCACACATTCGCGAAGTGTGGTGTTGTCGCCGATGATGGCAAGAGTCTCTTCGCCGCGGAACTTAAGGTCCTGGGGTATGGCGCCCACTACGGCTCCGGGAAATATTACGCAGTTCTTGCCTATGCGTGAGCCTTCGAGTATGGTTACATTGCTGCATATCCTTGTGCCCTCTCCGATCTCGACGTTCTGGTCGATGGTCACGAACGGGTCGATAACTACCGAAGATGCTATTTTGGCTGCCGGGTGGATATACGACAGGGGTTGTTTCATCATATCCTTATAGAATTGAAAGATTATTCAAAGAGCCGCCTCGCTTCCAGGGAGAAGCAACGCGTGGTTTCTTTATTTGTTCTTGATAATCTGAGCCATGAATTCACATTCGCACACGAGCTTCTCGCCCACGAAAGCCAGACCTTTCATCACGGCGCAGCCGCGTCGCAGTTCGGTCATGAACGACACATGGAAGATGAGTGTGTCGCCCGGTACTACTTTCTGGCGGAACTTCACGTTGTCGATCTTCATGAAATAGGTCGAGTATCTTTCGGGCTCGTCTACGATGCTGAGCACGAGCAGACCGCCTGTCAGAGCCATGGCCTCTACCATGAGCACGCCAGGCATCCCGGGTTCCGGAGGGACGTGGCCGGTGACGAAGGGCTCGT
>CAYZFL010000265.1:0-1326 GCA_964477785.1 uncultured Bacteroides sp. | reverse complement strand
ACGACCCGAGACTCAACTACATCAAAGTCACCGACCCCGTGGGAAACACCTATGACTTTTCAGTACCCGGCCAGGAAAGCAACGGAGACCGTACCGAATGGCTACTTAAAGAAATAACACTTGCCGACGGCGAAAAAATCACAGTCACCTGGAAGGCGGCCTTCAAAGGAGTGGGACAGGACTTCCAGGATCCCATAACTGTCGACTACGGCAATTATCAAGGCTCCTTGCCTTACTTTGAATCAGACCACGACGGCAACAATTCGTGGAGCCGCGAGTACAATTATTCACAGTCCAAAGAAATCGAGACAATCAGCTTCCCCGGGGGACGGGCCGAGTTCCAATATCACGGAGAGCTGGGAATGATCACCTCCATGCAGGTCTACAACTCAAAGACAGGAACCGAAAAAATCTTCGAGGCCACCTTCTCGCACCTCGACAGACTGCTTAGCTGTGTCGACCTGGGAGCCGCCGGGAAATATGACTTCGAATATGACCCCAACCGCTTCCACAACCCCGACGGCAGGGACATGTGGGGATATTACAACGGAAAATACAATGATTATCAGCTTTCACCGTCCATGACGGTAAAACGCTGTGAAGAGCTCGGCATTCTCCGCCGGGGCTATATCTACGGCGCCGACAGGCACGACGACTTCAATTACATCCAGGCAAACATACTGAAAAAAGTCATATATCCCACCGGGGGAACCTGCAGCTGGGAATATGAGCCCCACAGCTTCGAGCCATGCTATCCCGACAGCCTCCGGGCCTACTGCTTCGGCGACAGCGTGCTGACCCGCGGCGGGGGAGTGAGGGTAAAGCGCATCACGATGTCGCCTTCCGCTTCATCTTCGGAACAGGAGATAGTCACGGACTACATCTACGGAAGGAACGAAGACGGAAGAGGCATCTGCGAGCACCCGGCGTTCCCGTCCACCTTCATCTCCCTCCAGAAGCGGCTGGTTTATTCCAACAAAATCGCCAACATGCTTTATGAGGATTATCTGATGACCGTTGAAAGGAGTTCAAAAACGGCGGCCGACGATGCAGGTACAGAAACGATATGGTACCCGCGTGTGACGGAAATCTCGACGGAGGGCAAGACAGTCCACGACTTCGAATATGTGGTGCCGGCAAAACCCCGGGACCCTCAGTGGCAGTCACATAATCCCATGGATGCGACAAGGACATTCTCCCCGGGCCTTCAGGAAACAAAAACCTCATATTATAAAAACGCCGATGACGGAGGTTACGCTCTTGTGCATACCGACTCGACAGTCTATAAGACCGACCGTCTCGGCGCATACAGAAACATGAGGGTAT
>CAYZFL010000264.1:0-1326 GCA_964477785.1 uncultured Bacteroides sp. | reverse complement strand
ACGACCCGAGACTCAACTACATCAAAGTCACCGACCCCGTGGGAAACACCTATGATTTTTCAGTACCCGGCCAGGAAAACAACGGAGATCAGACAGAATGGCTACTTAAAGAAATAACACTTGCCGACGGCGAAAAAATAACGTTCACATGGAAACCTGCAATCAGGGGGAGCGAAACTATGTTCCGGGACCCGATTACAGTCGACTTTGGGGAATATCAGGGATCGGCACTGTATTTTACCTCAAAAGAGCGCGGAGAAGAGACACAAAGTCTGGAAGACAACACCACCTCATTTAAAGACATAGAGACAATCACCTTCCCCGGTGGCCGTGTGGAAATTCAATATGGAGGAAATCGTGGGCTGATATCATCCATGCAGGTCTACAACTCGAAGACAGGAAACGAAAAAATCTTCGAGGCAACCTTCTCGCACCTCGACAGACTGCTTAGCTGTGTCGACCTGGGAGCCGCCGGGAAATATGACTTCGAATATGACCCCAACCGCTTCCACAACCCCGACGGCAGGGACATGTGGGGATATTACAACGGAAAATACAATGATTATCAGCTTTCACCGTCCATGACGGTAAAACGCTGTGAAGAGCTCGGCATTCTCCGCCGGGGCTATATCTACGGCGCCGACAGGCACGACGACTTCAATTACATCCAGGCAAACATACTGAAAAAAGTCATATATCCCACCGGGGGAACCTGCAGCTGGGAATATGAGCCCCACAGCTTCGAGCCATGCTATCCCGACAGCCTCCGGGCCTACTGCTTCGGCGACAGCGTGCTGACCCGCGGCGGGGGAGTGAGGGTAAAGCGCATCACGATGTCGCCTTCCGCTTCATCTTCGGAACAGGAGATAGTCACGGACTACATCTACGGAAGGAACGAAGACGGGAAAGGCATCTGCGAGCAACCGGCGTTCCCGTCCAACTTCATCTCCCTCCAGAAGCGGCTGGCGTATTCTACAACAATACCCAACATGCTTTATGAGGATTATCTGATGACCGTTGAAAGAAATTCTAAATCGACAGATTCCAATGCAGGCTTCGAGACGATATGGTACCCGCGTGTGACTGAAATCTCATCGGAGGGCAAAACGGTTCATGACTTCGAATATGTGGTGCCGGCACTCCCGCTGAATCCCCAGTGGCAGGCCAGATGTCCGCGCGATGCGACAAGAACATTCTCCCCGGGCCTGCAGGAAACAAAAACCTCATATTATAAAAACGCCGATGACGGAGGTTACGCTCTGGTGCATACAGACTCGACAGTCTATAAGACCGACCGTCTCGGCGCATACAGAAACATGAGGGTAT
>CAYZFL010000263.1:0-1329 GCA_964477785.1 uncultured Bacteroides sp. | reverse complement strand
TATTTCGTCTCGGCGCTCAGATATTACGTCGATTTTTGGGATTTTATAGTTTAAAAGTCAATAAAGATTAATTAGATAAAGGATAATCCCCACGCCGGGAAAGACATTGAGAAGCAAACCTTTGTCTGAATGGTATATAAAAGAATTTTTTCGCTCCGACGGTTTTCAAATCACATTCTCGAGTTTCAGCAGAAATTCTTTTGCCGCAAGTCCCCCGGCATAACCGGTAAGTGCATGGTCGCTGCCGATTACCCGGTGGCACGGCGCGAATATCGATATTGCGTTGGCTCCGTTGGCATTTGCCACTGCCCGTACGGCTTTGGGCAGGCCTATCTGCCGCGCCATCTCACAATAAGACATTGTTTTCCCAAAAGGTATGCCTAACAGTTGATTCCATACTTTTTTCTGAAAATCAGTGCCCACAAACAGCAGGGGTATATCGAAGTCCTGCCGTTTCCCTGCAAAATACTCATCAAGTTGAGTGGCGGCATTGTCTGTCACCGGGGATGAACCTTCCACAAATTCCGCATGAAGCAGACGGCGCAGCCTGTTATCCACATGATTGCGGTGTTTCTCCACCTGCCAGTCACAAAGACACAGCCTGTCCCCAATAGATCCAAGCAAAAGCGCCCCGCATGGTGACTCATATAGTCCTGTGATTATCTGTTTCTTTTGCATATCCTTGAAAACCTAATTACAAAGTTACAATATTTTCACGGTCCCTCAAATCACATTTGACGGCTGAAGATTCTAATTTCTGAATATCAATCCAGTATCCAACATCATATGTCAGTCTGTTCAGCCGTTATCCAAACCCTCATGCAAAAGTCACTGCGTTTTCCGGTGGCGGATTTATTTTCTGAAAACAAGAAAGTAGGCATGTGTGGCATTGTGGCTCGGCGTTGAGTTGAGGTAACGGCGCCTATGGCGTTCCAATCAATATAAATATATTTATCTGAAAGAATGAAACCTATTTTTATTGCGGTATTAATAAACCAGTCAGAAATCCACAACGGCTGATTATCAAGGCTGAAATAAGCTGTTTTTAATACCATTATAAAAATATAAAAACCGTGAACTCTCGAATGAAAATTCACGGTTGGGTACCCCTAACCGTGCCGTATTAGAACCAATCTTGGCCGATTTAGACAGATTGTGGGAAATGCGTCATTGGATACCCGAGCCAGGGAAACCGATATTTCCAAAACGGAAAGCAATTTAACTAACGTTATACCGAAGCCAATTCTTTTGTGACTCAACGCCTCAAAATGGTATAAACTAATCCGACATTGTTGGGTATGTACTATGGTAATGCTATGTAATTGAATT
>CAYZFL010000262.1:0-1347 GCA_964477785.1 uncultured Bacteroides sp. | reverse complement strand
ATATTCAAGCTGAAAGAAAACGATATAATCAGAGATATGATTCATAGCCTTAATTGTGGCACTGAATTTTCTTTCGATGATATGCTGAAAATCAGCGAAAAGGGTGAGTTTCGGTATCGCCATTCTATCCCTCCAGGTTATAAGGACGATAAGGAAAAGAATGTCAATGGTAAGACGGGGATTGATAAGTTTGGGGATTTGTTTGTCTGGCAACAGATTCTTGCCGAGGCAAACAAGGGCCCAAGAAATGTACTCTTCCTTTGCAATGATGAAAAAATTGATTGGTGGGAAGATTACAAAAAGAAAGTCCTGCGCTCCGAGCTCATAAAGGAATTCCACGATTTTACCGGCAAGAATATATTCGCTACGTCGCTTGAAGGTTTCATCGCCGAACTTGAGAAACGATACAAAGAGGAAGGCACACTTGAATTCTACGAAGGATTGGAGGCCGTGAAGGATGTTCTGGACTATTACAGCCATTTCACAACTCCCGGTATGACGGAGGACGATGTTTATGCAATGTTGAAATGCAAAGATTGCGGTAAAGTGACAAGAGTGGTCTTGGATGATCTGGACTTCTGGTGGGATGAAGATTCATGGAGTGAGAGAGAAATGGGCACTGAATTTGGTTATAGTTCATCGCAATATTTCAGTTGTGATCATTGCAAAAATGATATGGAACTTGAATTCAGACTTTTTGAATATCCCGCCGGAAGAATTGAATTTAGCGACATAGAAGAGATAGGCTGCGAGATAGAAAATAACCCGAATTGGATGAGAGTGATTCAGAAATCATTCCATCGGGAAGCGCAAAAATGTCTATACTGTGGTCGATGGGTGCATGAACTCACAAATGACATGTGCGACGAGTGTTTTAATGAATTCAAGCGCAAAATGCAATAAGATTGAGCTCTTTTTTACTACAGGTAGATTAATATAGTATTTGTCCTGAGTTTCCAATTTCGCGAATTTGGGGGAAATTTTATACTCCATTTTCTAATCTTCACGATGTTATAACTATAAAATTATATAAATATGTCAATCTTTAAAGACAAGACTCTGCTGATCACCGGTGGAACCGGGTCGTTCGGCAATGCGGTGCTGCGCCGGTTCCTCAAGACCGATATCAGGGAGATACGCATTTTCTCACGCGACGAGAAGAAGCAGGACGATATGCGCCATGAATATCAGGTGCGTTATCCCGAGGTGGCCCACAAAATCAAGTTCTACATCGGCGATGTGCGTTCGCTCGAGAGCTGCCGCAGCGTGATGCCCGGCGTGGACTATATTTTCCATGCCGCAGCCTTGAAGCAGGTGCCCTCATGCGAGTTCTTCCCCATGGAGGCC
>CAYZFL010000261.1:0-1350 GCA_964477785.1 uncultured Bacteroides sp. | reverse complement strand
AATCGGCCCTATTTTTTTTATTGCTTACTATAGTTTAGCGGACAGTAATAAATTTATATATGTCTTATTTCAGTCTGAAATTGACGGGAAGGGCAAAGCTGCAGGCAACGTTTTTGCCGTCTTTCTTGCCGGGAATCCATTTAACCTTGAGTGCCTTTACAGCGCGAAGGGCCTCGGCGTCAAGGACGGGGTTGACGCTGTTGATGATTTTGTAGTCGGAGGTCGTGCCGTCGGCAAGAACGGTGAAACTTACAGTGACTTTGCCCTGGATGCCGTTTTTCAGAGCTTCGGCCGGATATTTCACTGACTCACTGAGAGCCATCATAAGCTTAGCTTCTCCACCCATACATTGCGGCAGAACGTCGGGAGTCTCCACAACATTGGGGTTTAAAGTTACGTGGGAGGGGCCAGGTGCCACTACGGTAACGGATTCAAAGGTAATCAACTGAGAAGAGCTGATGTTTCTGACTGTGCTGCTGACAGCGGGAACGCTCAACAGGAATGCTGCGAGTGCTACGGCGGGCACTGCGGCCAGGGCACGAAGTCGACGTGCCGGGCAGGATTTTGATTTAATCATCATGGTGATACGTTTTTTGAGATTACTGTGGTTTAGACTGTTGGCGAGGAACGGGAATCTCGCTCCAACAGCTTTTTTGATCAATAACATCTGATATAGCCGGGCGCTTACCCCCGAACGGAGGACAGACTCGTCGGCCTGATATTCATGTACGGCCTTTAGCTCTGAAAGCATTAACCACGAAGCGGGATTATACCATAGGACTATGCAGACCGCCTGAGCGATGATGAGGTCGAAGTAGTGATGGCATTGCATGTGAGCCAGTTCATGGCTGATAATCATGTCGATGCAGGCTTGGTCTTCTGCATCTGCAACAACGATATAATGACCTAAGCTGAAAGGCGTGAAACTTTTTGAGGGGATAAGGACAAGTGTATAGCCCGTATATTGATGGTGTACGCCTGAGGCGATGAGTCGCTTTATGCGGAACAGAGAAATAGCCGTAATGGCTGTGACAAATAAGGCGCCTGCGAGATATATCGCAAGCATGATGTTGAAAAAGAGGGATGAAGCGTAGGAGGCAGAACCCTGTGCAATTTTGATTGTGGGCTCTTCCACTTCTATAATTCTGTAATCTGTCGGCGAACTGAAGTTCAGCGGGAATGGCAGGATTGGCAGAAGAAACGACAAAGCATAGAGGCACAGAATAACAGCGCGGTTGAAGGACGGCTGATTTTCGTTGGCCAGCAGGCATTTGTATACCAGATATGAGGCCAGCCAATCTTGTCCTAAATATTTTTTGAGCATGGTACAACTTGCAGAGGCATCAACCA
>CAYZFL010000260.1:0-1353 GCA_964477785.1 uncultured Bacteroides sp. | reverse complement strand
ATGCGGTCGGTGATTTTGTTGATGAGTGCTTCGTCCTCGCCTTTTTCTGTGACGAGCATGGCCTTGCGAATGGCTGCCTTTATTTTTTCTTCGTTATAGCCGACGATTCTGCCGTCGCGCTTTACTACCGTCTGTATCATGCGGGGTGGGGTGGGGAAAAGGAGATTTTGAGGTATTGAAAGGATTGAACTGTAATTGTCTGATGATTCCGGAAGGCGGGAGTTCCTGGTTAGAAAACAGTTGCAAAGGTAAGAAAAATAATGCAAAGATGGAATAATTTGTTTGACTAAAAATATTTGAGAATTTCCGTTTTGGGAAACTCTTGAGATTGTATATAAAAATAAAATATTGTTTGATAGATAGTTGCGAATATTTTCTGGGAACTTTGAGTGTTGCTAAGTGGAGATAAATTTTTCAAAATATGCAATTTTGGCTGACTTGTTTTGTGCTTGAAGGATAAAAATTGATGATATTTATGATGGTTGGCCGGCGTGAGGGTTATAACTGGAGATCTGAAAAATTATTTTATTTCGTGTTCTCTTAAAATTCATCCCGCGTTTGTTTTTGCTATTTGAGATTTAATGCTTAAATTTGCAAAAAGTGTCTGACCAAGCCGTAAATCGGCCTTTAGGCGCCATGAAAAAGAAAAAATTCAATCCTTAATTCAATAACCTTAATAAAACACCAATTTATTAATTATGAAGAAACATAATTTTTATGCTGGTCCGTCAATTTTAAGTGACTACACCATCAAAAACACGGCAGCAGCAGTGATTAATTTCGCCGACATGGGCCTGAGCCTTCTCGAGATTTCTCACCGCAGCAAAGAATTCCAGGCAGTTGTTGACGAAGCATCCGCACTTGTAAAAGAGCTTCTCGAGGTACCCGAAGGTTACTCGGTACTCTGGCTCGGCGGCGGCGCATCGATGCAGTTCTGCATGATCCCCTTCAACTTCCTGAAGAAAAAAGCCGGCTACATCGATACCGGTACATGGGCACACAACGCCATCAAAGAAGCCAAACTCTTCGGCGAAGTAGACGTGCTCGCTTCATCAGAGGACGGCAACTACACCTACATCCCCAAAGGATATGAAGTTCCCGCCGATCTCGACTATTTCCACTACACCTCGAACAACACCATCTACGGCACCGAAATCCGCAAGGATCCCGATGTTCCCTGCAGACTTATCGCAGATATGAGCTCGGATATCTTCTCACGTCCCATCGACGTTGCCAAATATGACGCCATCTACGGCGGCGCACAGAAAAACCTCGCTCCCGCAGGTGTTACCTTCGTGATTGTCAAGGACGATGCTCTCGGCCATGTAGACAGTCAGATCCCCACAATGCTCG
>CAYZFL010000259.1:0-1364 GCA_964477785.1 uncultured Bacteroides sp. | reverse complement strand
GACCCGCGACCAGCCCAAGAACAAGGCACGCGCTCTCAGCCGTCTGCGCACTTTCATCTACGACAAGGAGCATCAGAAGTATGTCGACGATATAGCCTCGCGCCGCAAGACTATGGTTTCCACCGGCGACCGCTCGGCTAAAATCCGCACATACAACTTCCCGCAGGGCCGCATCACCGACCATCGCATCAACTATACGGTCTACAACCTTCAGGCTTTCCTCGACGGCGATATTCAGGACTGTATCGACCATCTCATCATAGCCGAGAACGCCGAGAAGCTCAAGATGTCTGAGCTTTGATGCCTCCGGCTTTTATCAGAATTTTCATAACCCGATAAGTATATTACCTCTATGAACCATAAACAGTTAAGCGAGCTTATCCGCAGCCGCCGCACATATCTTTGCGTAGGTCTCGACCCCGCCTGGGACCGTATGCCCCAGAGCGTTAAGGAAGGCAGGAGCGTCGAGGACGCCCTCTTTGATTTCAACCGTGCGATCATCGACGCCACAAAGGATTATTGCGTGGCCTATAAGCCCAATACCGCATTTTATGAATGTCATGGCGTCGAAGGCATGAAGGCCCTGAAGCGAACAATCGACTATATCCGCGGCCTCGAAGAACCCATGTTTATCATCGCCGATGCCAAGCGCGGCGACATTGGCAATACTTCAAAGATGTATGCCAAGGCTTTCTTCGGTCATTATCAGGCCGATGCCGTTACCGTAGCTCCCTACATGGGTCGTGACAGCGTAGAGCCATTCCTCGGCTTTGAAGGCAAATGGGCAATCGTGCTCGGCCTCACTTCAAATGCCGGAAGCGCCGACTTCCAGCAGCTCAGACTCGCAGAAAACGGCAACGCGCTTTATGAGCAGGTGCTCCGCACCGTGAGCTCCTGGGGCTCGAAAGACGAGATTATGTTTGTCGTTGGTGCCACAAAGGCCGAGATGTTCGACCGCATCCGCGAGATAGTACCCGAAAACTTCCTGCTCGTGCCCGGCGTGGGCGCTCAGGGTGGCAGCCTCAGCGAAGTATCGCGTCGCGGCATGACTGCCGACTGCGGTCTCTTGGTCAACTCCTCGCGCGGCATCATCCATGCCTCCTCCGAAGATGACTTCGCCATCAAAGCCCGCGAGTCAGCCGCCAAACTCGCCTCCGAAATGTCCGCCATCCTCCACGAAAAAGGAATCTAAGATAACAATATTTAGCCATACATAGAGCCCGGGTCATGGTCTTGCCTGATCCGGGTAATTTTGTTTCAATATGTCAAAGTGCTCCTTGCTGCGGTTCGGCTTTACGGGCAAAGGCCTTTAAAATGCGTAATGCGTAAATGCGCAATGCGTAATGAAGGGAAATGTCCTGCTC
>CAYZFL010000258.1:0-1370 GCA_964477785.1 uncultured Bacteroides sp. | reverse complement strand
CTTAGTAACTACTTCCTTTTTTTATTTTTGCCCAAAACGTTTAGGACAAGATTGGTGGAGAGGCCAAATTATAAATGCGAGCAAGCCCAAAATCGCGAATTTTTCATTACTTTTGCAGTTTGAAAAAAGCATCATCAAAGAGCCCCGCAAAGGGGAAATAAAAATTTATATGAGCCCGCTTGACATACTGATAGTAATAGTCCTGATAGCCGGAGCAATCTTCGGATGGAAAAAAGGCATAGTTCAGCAGATAGGCCGCATCACCGGCCTTATATGCGGCATACTGATATGCCGAGTTTTCGGCGATAAAGTAACGGCCCTGTTTATCGACAAGCCCGACGGCGGCCACAACGACCTCTTTACCTGTGCCCTGATATACCTCATAATATTCATAGTGGTATATGTGGGCATCTCGGTAATGATGAAGGGCGTGAAACTTGTGGTACACAAACTGCAGCTGGGCTTTCTCGACCGTCTGGGAGGAGCAGTGTTCAACATATTCGAATATCTCTTCTTCCTTAGTCTGTTGCTCAACGTATGGGTAACACTCATGCCCGACACGAAGATTGAGGACGAGAAAACGCCGTGGCGCGGATTCACACTCAGACTCGCCCCCGAGACACTTGCATCGGCCCGTTCGTTCTGGGACAAATACAAAGAAAACCACGAGGCTGACAAAAGCGTTAATGATTTACAGGAAGAAGCCTCAGCTTCTACGGATAAATAAATTTCCGAAAGCTTTAAAATTTAATACACTCTCGATATAACTCTAAAATTTATAAAGAGAAACAATGACTGACAAAAACATATCCTGCCCCGAGCTTGAGAATCAGGCGCCTGCCGACAAAGAGATAATCAGCGAGGCGACGGGCGGGGAATATAAATACGGATTCGTGACCGACATCGAGACCGATACCGTACCCATCGGCCTCAACGAGGATGTGATAAGGCTCATATCGAAGAAAAAGGGCGAGCCCGAGTGGCTTCTCGATTTCCGCCTGAAAGCCTACCGTCACTGGCTCACGCTCACGCCTCCCACCTGGGCACACCTCAAGATACCCGAAATAGATTTCCAGGCCATCTCATATTACTCGGCACCGAAAGTAAAGAAAGGTCCCGAGTCGCTCGATGAGATAGACCCGGCTGTGCTCGACACATTCAACCGTCTTGGCATACCCCTGCACGAACAGAAACTGCTCTCAGGCATGGCGGTGGACGCCGTAATGGACTCCGTATCCGTAAAGACGACACACCGCGAGAAGCTTGCCGACTTAGGAATCATATTCTGCTCCATATCAGAGGCCGTCAAGGACTATCCGGAGCTTGTGCGCCGCTATTTAGGCAAAGTGGTGAGCTACCGCGACAACTTC
>CAYZFL010000257.1:0-1394 GCA_964477785.1 uncultured Bacteroides sp. | reverse complement strand
TCGGCCCTATTTTTTTTATTGCTTACTATAGTTTAGCGGACAGTAATAATTTTTTATCTGAAAGTGGTAGGCACAAATGCCGGCATAGACGATATCCGCGCCGAAGACAACAGCTGTGAGATTGCTCCAAATCCCGTAGCCGATGAGATGAACATCAAGGCAAGTTCGGCCATAAAGTCGGCAAGCGTATATTCACTCTCGGGCGTGCTTGTGAAAGAATTTGGTTTCTCAGGCATGTCGGACTATGATAGCGCCGAAGTTGGCGACCTCGCCCGCGGCCACTATATTGTGAAAATCGTGATGGCCAACGGTGAAACCCTCACCCGCAGGATGATGAAGAAATAAGCTCAAAAATTAAGATATTTCTTAAACTCAAAAAGATTGAAGCCTATCCTGACAGTGTAAAGAGAAATTCATTCAGTAAATCTGAAAAGGAGCGGTTGCCTCGCGGCGACCGCTCCTTTTCATAATCAAAAAATTCGTTTTAAGCTTTTATGTCTTTTCCATTACGGAAGATGAATCGTTATTTCACTTCATAGTAGGCCATGTCGGCGGGGTTGACACTCATCACGAATTCGTAGTGCTTGTCTACCTCAGTGCGGCCGAGGTTGTTGTAAACAACAGCCGAAGTCATGAAGCTTTCATCGGCATTTGCATCGTTGACGAGGAGGTAACCCATGATGATATTGCCTGCCATTTCAACGAGATGGCGTGCCATGAAGTCGGTATATTTAGGCTCGTTGATTTCGGTAACCTTGGCTACTGCCTCTTCATATTGGGCAGTCATCTTCTGAAGATTTGCCACGACGGTGCTGAGCTTCTCGCTGTATTCGCGGCCGGCAAACGACTCGATGATGGTCTTATATGTGCCGGTGGTGACGTGGCGGATAGCTGCCACAACCTGCAGCTGGGTGGTGCCTTCGTAGATTGATGTGATGCGGGCATCGCGGTAGACACGCTCGCAGGCGTAATCTTTCATGAAGCCCGAACCGCCGTGAATCTGAATGCAGTCATAAGCGTTCTGGTTGCAGTATTCGCTGGTCATGCCCTTGGCAAGAGGCGTGAGGGCGTCGGCGAGCTTGGTATACTGTTTCATTTCCTTACGCTCCTCGGGGGTGAGGTTGCGTTCGCGGGCGATATCCTCGTATGCCTTGTAGACATCGACCATGCGGCTGGTCTCATAGAGAAGTGTGCGGCTGGCGTCGAGTTTGGCCTTCATAACCGAAAGGATTTCGGATACTGCGGGGAACTCGATGATAGCCTTGCCAAACTGCTTGCGGTCGCGGGCATAGGCGATAGCCTCGCGGTAAGCCTTCTCAGAAACGCCCACCGACTGGGCTGCGATGCCGAGACGGGCGCCGTTCATCAGGGCCATCACATATTTGATAAGACCC
>CAYZFL010000256.1:0-1414 GCA_964477785.1 uncultured Bacteroides sp. | reverse complement strand
CGGGTAAGTTTGATTTAGAAGACTGTCTAAGCAACGTTTGAGATGTTTCTCGACATTGTATACCGGCACAATCACGGAGATTAAAGGCTGATTTTTATACATTTTTAAGCTTATGATTATAATAAATATCAAGGAATCTTTTAGCTACATTTCTAATATCATAATTATCAATTCCTTCTGGCACAAATTGTGACGAATAATTCCCGGCTAAAAATTCATCAACAGCTTTATTCTCCTTAAAATCTGTTGATATATTCAAAATTGGACGTTTTGACAGGCTGTAGTCTATTAACTTGCTTGGAGCTTGTACTGTCCCTGTATTGATTATGTTTATAAGAAAATCAGCTTTTGACAGTTCGTACAGAAGTTCTTTTCTTGGAATATAATCGCGCAAAAAAATTTTATCATTTAATATAGCAGAATATTTTTTAAAGAATGATTTTTCTCGGGTGTATATAATAAATTTAAAATCAATTTCCTTATTTAATAGATAATCTATAAATGCCCCGGGATCTCTAGTCCCCGGATATATCATTCCGGAATAAACAAATGTCGGAATGATATTTTTTTTATAATTGGATATAGAAATATCTTCAAAATTAAATCCCTGAGGAATCACTCTAATTTTGTCTCTAACTTCAGGAAAATATGCTTCTTTTGCTGATTCAATCGGAATCGTAATATAATCAGTCATTTGCCCCCACCACTTCTCTATTTTTTTATAGCCTGAAAAAAAATGAGCCATTGGATTACCGGTGTATGGGTCTCCGCAGTCAGAAATCCATAAAGGTCTATTTTCTTTTGGTATCTTTTTTAAAATCCGTCCAACTCCCCAATGGATCGGATATGGATAGGCAATTGATATGATTAGATCATAATCCAATATATCCTTTATACTATTGCAAACCATAAACATCAATTCAATAGTGGGGAATTCAAAAGACACAAAACATCGTGCGAGGCCTCTTAATATCCAATTTTTTGAATACTTACCACTGCTATCTACATTACCGAGGTGTGATTTCCCAAGACTAAGAACCTTAAGATGTTCATTTTCAATGTCAGAATAGTCAACATCGCCTTTAAGGATTCTAAAGGTCACATTATGTCCTTGACGAGCTAATTCTCTACCTAATTCATAAGTGCGAAATGAACGTGGAGTATTAAAAGGAAGGAAATAATGGCCAACAATTAATATGTTCAGTTTTTTTATCTCATTCATAAATACTCTAATATTAATGACGGCATATTGGAAAAATAAAACGTAGATGGAAGAACCAGACTAAATTTATTTAATATCATATCAGCAATGGAAAATGACATTATAAAAGGCAATATATAAAATGCCTTCCTAACTCTGTTATGATCGAGATTATCCCATACGAGATAAAATACAAATGGGAAACCCACTATT
>CAYZFL010000255.1:0-1427 GCA_964477785.1 uncultured Bacteroides sp. | reverse complement strand
GTATTTGCGTTTGTGGCCACCACCAAGGTAGCGGGTGGTGAGGTGTCCTTCGGCGTTGCGGCCGCCGGACGACTTTTTGCCGACTGTAAGAGTCTTTTCCGGTGTAGTAGCAGTGATGGTACCTTTAAATACACCGATAACTTTGTGTCTCTGCCCGGGAGTGGTGGGCTTGAATTTTCTTACTGCCATTGTTATGTTTAGATGTTGCTGTAAAAGTCAATTGTCTGTCCTTCGGCCAGTGACACGAAGGCTTTTTTCCATTCGTTGGTTTTGCCGCGGAGAAGACCGCTGCGGGTCCAGCGGGATTTGTTTTTCCCTCTCACCACTGCGGTGTTGATTTTCTCAACCTTTACTCCGTAGAGATTCTCGATCAGTTTTTTGATCTCGAATTTGTTCGCATCGGGCGATACGCGGAAGGTATAGCGATTGAGTTTCTCGCTCAGCTTCGTTGCTTTCTCCGTTACGATAGGTTCGATCTGTATTTCCATTTTCGATTTTATTTTTTAGGTGAGGGGTATCAGAGTTGATTGATTATGCCCAGACCGCTCTCGGTTATCACCATGGCGTTGGTGTTCATCACTATGTAGGTGTTGATGTCAGATGCCTTGGCGATTCTGGTGTCGGGGATGTTGCGGGCCGAAAGATAGAGATTTTCGCTGGGGTTCTCAGTTACGAAAAGCACTTTCTTGTCGTCTACCTTGAGGTCCTTGGCCAGTTTCACGAAGTTCTTGGTCTTGGGTGCCTCGAAGTTGATGTCTTCCACGACGATTATCTGTCCGTCATGAGCCTTTACGGTCAGAGCCGACTTGCGGGCAAGCTGTTTGAGCTTTTTATTGAGCTTGAAAGAGTAGTTTCTGGGTCTGGGACCGAACACACGGCCACCGCCTACGAGCACGGGCGAGTTGATGTCGCCGATACGTGAGCCGCCGCCGCCTTTCTGCTTGTGAAGCTTGCGGGTCGAACCCGATACTTCCGAGCGTTCCTTTGATTTGTGGGTACCCTGACGATGATTGGCAAGATACTGTTTTACATCGAGGTATATGGCGTGCTCGTTTACGTCGATGTCAAACACTGAGTCGTTGAGCTGGGCCTTACGACCGGTGTCCTGGCCTTCTTTGTTGTATATTGCAAGTTCCATATTATTTCTCCACTAAAACGATTGTACCTTTACTTCCGGGTATCGAGCCCTTGATCATCATTAAATTATGTTCGGGAATCACTTTGATTACCTTGAGGTTCTGCACTGTCACCTGCTTGTTGCCCATCTGGCCTGCCATACGCATGCCTTTGAACACTTTTGCGGGATACGAGCAGGCACCGATTGAACCGGGAGCGCGAAGACGGTTGTGCTGGCCGTGGGTGGTCTGACCCACACCGCCGAAGCCGTGACGCTTTACCACACCCTGGTAGCCTCTACCTTTGGAGGT
>CAYZFL010000254.1:0-1429 GCA_964477785.1 uncultured Bacteroides sp. | reverse complement strand
CAAGGTCAAGTATACCGGCATTCAAGGGCTGCTCGTCCATTGCCGGGGGGTAGACCGCTATAGCGCCGTGGCAACACGGAGCACAGATAAATGACGGAAGGCAGAGGGCGCGTCCGGCCGACTCCTCCTGGAGTTACCCCGAGAGACGGTCCTCCCACATAACCCGGCTTATACCCGGCCCTCAGGATGCTTCTTTATAATTTATTTATTATTATGGCAGAAGCAGATTGGTGGACGTCCCCCGCAGCGGGTGACAAAGGCGGTACGGTGATGGTTACCGGACGTCGTGACGTGGATAAATTCCGATCAAAAAAGAGATATAATATCCGCGTCGAGGTTACTTACGACTATTCCGGAAGACAATTGTCCGACGGTCTGCCCGATGGCGAAGATGCCGCTTTGATCGACCGTCTGACCGACTGTTTCCATGATCTCTGCGCACATGAAAAAGGTGTGGTGATGACCGGAATTTTCACCGGTGACGGCATAAGGGACTGGATTTTCTACACCGTCTCGTTAAAAGTATTCCAGATCGCTTTCAACCGCGCTCTGCGTGACGAACCCGAAGTGAAATTTGAATTTTCAGCCGAAGAAGATCCGGAATGGCAGGCCTACACAGAGATGTGCGACCTCGCCGAGGTGGAAATATCGGATTGAAGAAAGATTCCGACAGCTGCGGTGAAGTGCCCGGGAAATTTGTAGCAAAATGTCAAAGTGCTCCTTGCTGCGGTTCGGTTTTGGACGCGCGGGGCAGCTGCCGCTTAGACAAGTGGCTTGCCAGCTGGTAATGCGTAATGCGAAATGCGCAATGCGCAATTTCCGGGAGGATCGGGAGAGTCGCCATTTGAGGGCGAGTCGTTGTAGAGGATTTGGGGTGTCGGGAGGCCGAGGGTTTCGGTGGCCGAGTCCCGGCGCAGGTCGGGCGGCGGTGGCGGGAAGTCGGCGTTGAAGCGGGAGATGTAATAAGGGGTATTTTCGCTGCGTTTCGGCGTGCCGACGCTGTGGAATATCCATGCGCCACGCATGAATTCACTGCTGAAGATGGGCGCCAGGACAGGTATTACCTTGCGGTAGTCATGCGGTGCATCGAAGCAGACGGCTATCATGTAGGTGCCACCGCGAAGATTATCTATCGAGCGGTATGAACCGGTCTGATAGGGTTTGCGAACATTGTGGCTGCACAGTTCTTTCATTGCCTGTCGGGTTTTGCCGATGAAGCAGGGAGGAAGATCCGTGGGGTTACAGTGACGCAGCCACTCGACATAGGCCAATATGATAGGCACGGAGGAGGGGCTGCCGGGACGGTCGTAGACGTGGGCGAGAATCAGTTGGCCCCGCTGCCGGAAGGACTCGAAGTAACGGACGAGGTTTATCTCAAATGAGCGCATGGGTCGGCCGAGCCATCGCTGAAAGTCGGCGATGGAGATAA
>CAYZFL010000253.1:0-1464 GCA_964477785.1 uncultured Bacteroides sp. | reverse complement strand
ATGAATCGGGTAAGGGTAATTATGTCTTTGATTTTATCTTAAATGAAAGAGCCGTAGCGGGAATGAATGAAATAACAGAATGAATGGTTAATCCAGCCCTGGTTTATGGCTTAATCTCTAACAATCCCCTTTTAAAGGGCTGTTCGGATGGAAATAATATAGAAATTCATACAACTTGCTGACCTTCTTTCTGAGCTTTCGCTTTTTAATATGGTCCTGAGGTGGTGCTATAAAATCGTTTTGTATTTTATGCTGATCATTGACCAATATCAATTCCATATTTATTGGAGTATATTTCCCGTCGAGGGCATTTATATAATGAGGGATATCCGTATTATAGGGCATTTCATTAAAGGCCCAATCCAATATATTGTCCGGGTCATTTACGACTTTCTCTTTTATAGTTTCATTATTAAGCTGATATACAAAATTATATGATTTATTTTCCGATGGATAAACCACAAACCAGTTTTGTGCGAGAATAAACAACATGAATGGTTTGGAATCCAAATCAGATATAAGACTGTCGGATTGAACTATCTCCTTAAACCCTTTTTTGTAAAAATCATCCTTCCAATCATCCAAGCCTAAAGGCTCATTAGCACGAACAAGCTGGAAAGAAAAAATCAGAAATAGTGACAGTAATAATGTCTTTCTCATTTTTATATTGACTAGATTAACGGAAGGAGGGTAATTCTGATGGATTTTTAACTGGAGATTTATCTGCGTGATTTGTTCCATCCAATTGAATGTTTATGCCCATTACTCGCAGAATTAAATTTTCAGTTTTAACCGCCTCTACATGCTGTTGGAGAAAGGTATTAAGCCCATATGCATTTGATCTTCCATGTCCAAAAATCTCGTGCCCTGTAACAACTGCTATTCCATTTTCATGTTCAAAATCCTTTACAATTACACTATAACTATCCTTACCATTAGGAAGTGTTATAGCGCCGCTCATTGATACAACTTCTTTACCTGAAAATTCTCTCATAGTTGTGTTAAAAGCGACTGAAAGAGCGTCTAATCCTTGCTCAGACAGTTGCTCGGATTGATTTTTATACTCTATTAAATGAGTGTCTTTCGAATTAATGGTATTAAAAATTATTTCTGCAATCGCTTTTTGGTCATCAGTCAATTCAACCTTATCAAACGCCGCATTAAAATCTGCTTTAGATATTTTTGCTAAGTTCTTTTTGTTTTGTTTCTTACCATCTCGCTTTATCAATGGTCTGAAATTGTCGAAGACTTTATTCTTTAGAATTTCATGTATTGACGAGACGGCTATGTCGGCATCAGTGGATGTTATGCCTTGAATTTTCTTACCATTGGGGTCGATGAATGCTATGGGATTTCCGGCAAAAGCGACGTAAGGTGAGTGCTCATAGTGTTTTTCGAGCAGGTCATCGATTCGGTCGAAGCGGGGGATGCGGGGAATGTACTGGCGCGCTTGCTGGTAGTATT
>CAYZFL010000252.1:0-1484 GCA_964477785.1 uncultured Bacteroides sp. | reverse complement strand
CCGCCACGCCGACAAGAAGGTCAAGAATAGTCAGGGCAGGAGTTTTAAGGATAAAGTTCCTGTACTTGGTATGCTGCAACGTGGCGGCAATGTGATTTGCAAGGTGGTAAAGGATACTTCGGTTAAATCCCTTACACCGCCCATTCTGAAGTCAATAGCAAGGACGGCAACTCTGTTTACGGATGAATGGTGTGGCTATGACCTTGTTCGGAAACTATATACCACGAAAATGGTTGACCATGGCAAGGGGCTGTATGTTGTCGGTGACGCTTATACAAACTCCATAGAAGGATTTTGGGGCAATTTCTGCAAACGTGTTGTTAATGCGATATATAATTGGGTTAGTCGCAAGTATATGCAGCGGTATTTTGACGAGTTTTGCTTCCGTTATAATACTCGCAGCGTGTCTAACAAAGTTCGTTTTGATATAGCAATAGCGAATACAAATATCCGTGTAACCCAAAATCAGATAGTAGGAAAATGAAGACCAAGAAGAAGAACAAAAAGGACAGAGAATATATGGCAATCTTGGACCAACCCATAGAGGTGCTGAAAAAGCCTATGGGACGGTCAGTAGATTTTGATGCCGCTATGACGCAGATATTAAAGAGTAATGATAAGCGGCAAGGTCAATAATATGTACGCTGTATTATCGGACACTCACGACCGTTTTCATAACCCCAACCTATACATTTCTCGTCATAATTCTTGCTTAATGGATTGTAATTATGAAGAATATATAGCTTTTTTATCCCAAAGTTATAGCTAATACTATAAAATGTATCGTGTTTCATATCCGTAAAAACTGTTTTGTTATTGTTCATGTTTCAGAAATTAATGGGTTAATAATGAACAGTTTTGATTTACGGTTGCACTGCGAATGCACCGCAAAGATACGAAGGATTTATGGAATACGCAAATAGCCGACATCCGTGAGGACATCGGCTATTGTCTTTTAGGCTGAGTGGTATTATCTCATCATCATAAAATATGAATTCCAAAATAATCTATCTTGATATGCCTTTACTTCTAAATACCCATACCAAATAGCTAATCCGAACATTATAAGGCTAATGACAAAGATAATCCAGCCAAGAGTATCTGTTTCTTTGCTATCCGTTTCTTCGTCATATTCTAAGGTAGACGAACAAGCGACTACCAATAGGCTGAATAGACCTGAGAGTATGCAGTTTATACACCACAAACTTTGATTACGATTTCTTTTCTTCGCTAAATTGCTCCCAGCCACCCCAATTAAGAGCCAAAAGAGAGCAATCACGATAAGTAGAATTGCTTGAGGATTGTCCATATGTCAATTTACATTAGTGTTCTCCGCAGGCATCCAATTGGAGAAATTTTCTTACTTGAGTTATATATAGAAAAGTGGGCTGCCATCCCTGCAATTCGTTGGGCATCGCCAAACACCCTTATACACGCACGGATAGGCAGCCCACGTTATATGAGCTGTCACCGTGCCTCGTGTA
>CAYZFL010000251.1:0-1534 GCA_964477785.1 uncultured Bacteroides sp. | reverse complement strand
TGACAGCCGACGGAAAGTTCATTGACATTACACTTTCACAGGCGTTCAACACCTACGGCTTGTTCGTCGATTACGGCACTGGCCGCAATACTCCGCGAGGAAACCCCGGCGACATTGGCCGGGCCAATGGCCGCAAGCGCAAGCGCTGGTTCTCTCGCAAATACTACGCCTCGGTGATGAACATTCAGGAATTTTACGCCGACTCTCTCGGCCAGGAGTTCTGCCGAGCCATCTCCAATGCCCTCAATCCCGATGTCATGCGCCGCAGCGTGATGAAATAAGTATTATTTCAACCATTTCGCAACATCATCCTTAAAAGTAGGAGATTCACCGGAATACACATTAATTATTTTCCCGTCTGGACTTATTACAACTTTAGTTGGATAAGCCGTGACTGAATAAATTGCCGTGACTGGTCCATCTTCGGGATGGAACACCTGAATCCAAGGTAATTGCAAACGTGATACCGCACTTTTCCATCTATCTTCCGTATCATTGCAATCCACGCCTATGATTTCGAGACGTCCGGCATAGGTTGCATATATTTCTTTTAATTCGGCCATGCCTTTTATGCAAGGAGCACACCATGACCCCCAAAAATCTAAAATAACCCATTTACCTTTGAAATCGGATAATGAGATCTGATTGCCAGATATATCGTTTAATGTAAAGTTAGGGGCATCAATTCCGTTTAAAGTGGCTTGCGATTCTTGGCGTTGCAGAATATTATTGCAGCGATTTATATGATTTTCCGCATAAGGATAAAACATTGATGTTAAGGCATCACCTTGTAAAACCTCACTTAATTTTACGACTATTTTAGGATTAGAGAGTTGGTATAAGGCATATCCGGCTGCAGGTGAAGATGGATTTGATTTTATCCAGTTAATAAACCATTGGTTGTACTCTTTCGCCAATCGAGCCACTTCCTCCTTATCATTGCGCAATCGGGCTAAACGAAATGGCACCATTGTCTGCATATTATAAGTGTAAATCTCAGCCATTTGCTGGTTTAAAAGGCTACCTTCTATTCGAACCTCGTTTTCCTTCAAAAAGAAATGCACGTCCTCTCCGGCCATAACACAAGCCTCTGCAATAGTATGGTCGAAGTCTGTTTCGTCTTTCTTAGGTGTAAGAATATTAATCTTGGTGGCACAATCAAGCTTTACCGGTACTGTAAATGTGCTTTCCTGAATAACTATTGTATCCTTTAACTGACGCAACGGTTCGTCATCTTGTCTATTAAAGACATGGTTAATATCTGTTTGCCATAAGTATATTGTTCTGCCTTTCCACTTTTTAGACACAGAAATATTTATATCCGCCATCATATAATTGACAGAGAATAGGACTATTGAAATTATCAATAATATCTTTTTCATAACTTTCTACTTCAGCAATTTTCTATCATTATCGCCGCTTTCCAGTACGCTCATCTGATTAATGGCTATATGATTCAGTTTCACCAGCCGCTCACTCTGCGTCATACCCTGCTCGATGAAAACCGCATTGAGGTTTTCCATATTCGACAGGC
>CAYZFL010000250.1:0-1538 GCA_964477785.1 uncultured Bacteroides sp. | reverse complement strand
GACAAATTCTGACAATGCTGTAATTCAGACATTTACCCGAAGCTCATAAGAATCGCCTCTATTACATACAATTTCCATATTAGCTTCGGCAAGAGCGTTCTTTGTGCGTTTGACAAGGGTATAAAGCGATTCCTCGGCATTGCTTTTATTCCCCCAAAGAGACTCGCACAAGCTTCGTTTATCGACTTTCATGCCGGGTGCTTCAAGAAGCATTCGGGTCAACTGCCGCTGCATGGGAGTGAGTTTGATGCCGTCAAGCGATGGAGATGTGGAAATTGCAATAAGTTCTGTTTCGGAAATCCCGGTTTCTTTTCTTTTCCAGATAAGCATACTTGCCATTGAGAGAATTGAAAGCGAGAACAGGATTCCCGGTAAAGTCTGATCCGAAGCACAGAAAACTGAAGCCATTGAACAGTCGGCGAAACCTTGAACCTGTATTGCAAGCCCTTCGGCAGCGCGTTCGGGCATAAGCAGAATCGAATCAGATGCTATCTTATTTCCTCCGATTCTATGCGAGCCATTTTCAGCATCAACCAGAGCAAGAGTGAAGTAAGCCTCATCTTTCAGTGATGGGTTTCTGAAATTCACATCTGATGCCTGATATATAAGAGGCTTATGGGTGGTTTCGTGCATATGGCGAATAGCCGCAATAGTATCGGGGCGTGTCCACAGTTCACTATTCTCATTAGCCAAAGCAAACATAGCATCATTGAGATCATTTGCGATATTCTGTTTAGCGTTTGAATAGGAAAAGCAACAGGTAATCACCGACGCTATCATAAAAGCCAACGGAATGAACATACCATAGCGAAGTGCTGACCCGGAATTGGCAGACGGATTATTATTCATAAGAGCGGTTGATTTCATGGCTTTATCATACGGTTATAATCGGCTTTCCGAAGAAAGATGACAGCATGGCGAGGGTCGAGATGGTGAAGTTATGCTCTCCGCTCAACCATCGTGTGATTTCATTAGGACGCTTGCCGAGGGCTTCTGCAAACTGCCTTTTGTTAAGTCCTCTTTCCTGCATAAGAGCGGCAAGCCGATTGGAAATGGCGAACGAGAGGCGGGTTTCCTCGCGTTTCTCAACCGGGATTTCGTTAAAAATCTCCTGTAAGGATATATTTGCAGTTCTCATAGTTCAAAAGTTTTATCTGTCTGTATCTCTTTTTCTGTAATCTCCACGTTACCGGCACGGACTTCCTGTTTAAGCAGCCGTTCAAACTTCTGCAAGTCTATGACGTAACCTTGAAGCGTATCGTCTTCCTCATAAGTGCGGCTGCGCTTGACATCACCGTTTCCGAGGATTAGTATTTTATCTGTCAGGCGAAGGCAATATAAACGGAGTTTCGATTTCAGAACAGGGAGAGCGACAACAGAATCACTCATCTTACCCTCTCTGCGGAAGTATCTCTCCAGTGCGCCATTAGATAAAATCTGTTCTACAAAGCGCATGATAGCCTGAAAGTCGGGATTCAGTTCAGCGTCCTGTCTGAACTTGGTAACGAATTTTTCAAATTCGCTCATGTCGTCAGACA
>CAYZFL010000249.1:0-1587 GCA_964477785.1 uncultured Bacteroides sp. | reverse complement strand
TTCATGATATTCAGGAGATTATTTCTCCATAATCTCGTTCATACGATTCGCTGAACAGTTACGGGCTTTATATAGTGATAGATGCGCTTTTTCTTGGCTTATTTATGCGAATGTTGTAATTTTGCAGAGTCTAAGCCGGAGGCTCGGAATCGGCGTTATCAGTCCGGCATGAGTATTTTCCGGTTTTATTACCATAACCTGAAATTAAATCAGAAATTAAAAAAATGTCAACTAATACAGTGGACCGCGACCGCAAGGTCACGACAATGCGACTGCAGGAGATGAAGCGCCGCAATGAGAAAATCGCGATGCTCACCGCCTACGATTATTCCATGGCCAAGCTTATCGACCAGGCGGGTATGGATGTGATACTGGTAGGCGACTCTGCCTCCAACGTGATGGCCGGCAACATGACAACCCTTCCCATTACCCTCGACCAGATGATATATCATGCCAAGAGCGTGGTGAAAGGCGTTAACCGCGCGCTTGTGGTGGTGGACTTGCCCTTCGGCAGCTATCAGGGCAACTCCAAGGAGGCTCTTGCCTCGGCAATCCGCATCATGAAGGAAAGCCATGGCGAGGCAGTGAAGATGGAAGGCGGTGCCGAAATCACGGAATCGGTGTCGAGAATACTTTCTGCGGGCATACCCGTGATGGGCCATCTCGGCCTTACGCCCCAGTCGATCAATAAGTTCGGCACATACGCCGTGCGTGCAAAGGAGAAAGCCGAGGCTGAGAAACTCATAGCCGACGCGCTTCATCTGCAGGAGTTAGGCTGTTTCGCCATAGTGCTGGAGAAGATTCCGGCCGATCTTGCCGCCGAGGTTACGACCAGGCTCGACATACCCACGATAGGCATCGGCGCCGGTCCCGGCTGTGACGGACAGGTGCTGGTGATGCACGACATGCTGGGCATCAACCAGGGCTTCTCGCCCAAATTCCTGCGCCGCTATGCCGACCTGTCGACTATAATCAACAGCGCGGTGTCACATTATATCGACGACGTGAAATCGTCGTCGTTCCCCAACGACAACGAAAAATATTGAACTTAAAATATTATAGATAAAGCAAAGGAGCGTGCCTGATGGTGCGCTCCTTTGTTTCGGAAGAGATTATAAGAGTTATCAGTCAATGATGTCGAAGCCTGTGTACTTTCTGAGGCATTCGGGCACGATGATGCCTTCGGGTGTCTGATTGTTTTCGAGCAGAGCGGCCATTATGCGCGGAAGGGCGAGCGCCGAGCCGTTGAGTGTGTGTACCAGACGGGTCTTCTTGTCGGAGCCGCGGTAACGGCATTTCAGACGGTTGGCCTGATAGGTTTCGAAATTGGAGACAGATGAAACCTCGAGCCAGCGCTGCTGGGCTGCCGACCACACCTCGAAGTCGAATGTGATGGCCGAGGTGAAGCTCATGTCGCCGCCGCAGAGGCGCAGGATATGCCAGGGGAGGCCGAGCTTGTCGAGCAGGCTCTGGACATGGTCTTTCATCTCTTCGAGAGCGGCGTATGAGTTCTCGGGGCGCTCGATGCGCACGATCTCGACCTTGTCGAACTGGTGGAGGCGGTTGAGGCCGCGCACATCCTTTCCG
>CAYZFL010000248.1:0-1595 GCA_964477785.1 uncultured Bacteroides sp. | reverse complement strand
ACTCCTCTTTCAAGAATGAAAATCTTGCGTCCTAGCCGATAGACGAATGGGCCGGGGTCTTCCCAAAATAAGCTTTGCCTCAGTTATTAAGCGAGCTTATTGGCGTAGATGGCCAGCTTGCTCTTGAGGTTGGCGGCTTTGTTTTTGGAGATTGTATTCTTTGCGGCGAGACGGTCGAGCATGGCCTCTATTTTGCCGTATTTCTCTGTAGCTTCTGCTTTGTCGGTGATTTTACGGAAGTTGCGTACAGCGTTGCGCAGGGTTTTGCCGTAATAACGGTTGCGAAGACGACGGCTCTCGGTCTGACGTATTCTTTTCTTAGATGACTTGTGATTTGCCATTTTTATTTCTATTCTCTTTAATATTGTGGGAAGATTTACAAAGGTAGCCCATAGGAGAATCGAACTCCTCTTTCAAGAATGAAAATCTTGCGTCCTAGCCGATAGACGAATGGGCCTTAAAAGCGAATGCAAAGTTAGTTTAAATTTCCGAGCGGGGCAAATATTGCCTATCCCCTACTATCAATATTAATAAATTTTAACTACCAATCCACAACTTGTACCTCTTAAAAAACTCCGGCCTCTGACTTCTGGCTTGTTCTCAGATCCATTCCGGCCACGCGGGAAGCGAGTTTATGGAGAGGTGGATGCGGTAATAATCGCAAATTCCGCTATAAATTTTATGGCATTCATCGTCGCTCAGCCTAACCTTTCCGATGTTTTTCGGCGTCAGGCGGTCGAGAAGCACAATCGAGCGCGACCCCGGTGGCGCTATGAAATCCTCATGCAGTGGCCTTGAGTGGCGGAATACGCCCTCGCGCAGGTCGAAATACTCCGCGCCCGATGCGGCCGGCGAGGTGTCTGGTTCAACACCTAAGTGCCGCGTGAGGCCATATAGCATATAGAGGAGATATTTGGGTCCGTCGGCTGAAGGAGCCAGATTATATGCTCCGATAGCAAGGCGCAAGAAGCTGTCGAGCGCCGTGTCGGCCTCTGCATGTGCCAGAACAGGTGTGAGCACCGAGGCTATGAAAGCCGAAAAGGGCCGGTAAGTTCCGCTTGCGCCCGGAGTGATTGTGGCCGAGAGATCACGCACCGACTGGATGTCTTTCGTTGGCCTTATGTCACACTGCCCTTCGAACATCGACAGCGGCATCGTCAACGCCCGGCGACGTATGCCTTCCCTGCCGGATTCAGACATAAGCAGGGTAAGCAGGCCGTTTTCACGGCTCCACGCCTTAAGCAGTGACTTGGTGTCGCTGTATCTTATTTTCAGCAGGGCTATGCAGTGAAGGGGAGCGTACAATTAAATTGAGAATTAAGAATTTATAATTAAGAATTTATCGTCCGGCACATTTGTCGCTTTCGGAGAAGGTTATCGCAAAGCGAAACTTCAGCGGAGAAAAGTGTGCTGCAAAAGATAAATCAAAGGGGCCGCGGCGATTGTGTGGCGCGGCCCCTCGTTTATATTTATTTAAATAACGGTTGGTTTATCAGGCCTCGGGACGTTTGGTCTTTTTGCCATAGCCGTAAACAGCGTCGGCGCCGAGCTGCTCCTCGATGCGGAGAAGCTGGTTGTACTTGGCCATACGGTCG
>CAYZFL010000247.1:0-1618 GCA_964477785.1 uncultured Bacteroides sp. | reverse complement strand
GTTCCTTGGCCGAGTGGTTAGGCGCCGGTCTGCAAAACCGTTTACAGCAGTTCGATTCTGCTAGGTACCTCAAGGTCTTTATTTCAATTATACATGCCGGAATCTCTTAAACCGGCATGTAAAATTTTAAAGAATACCAAATTACCTAAGGAGCGATGCTCGAGTGGCTGAAGAGGCACGCCTGGAAAGCGTGTAAGCGTCCAAAGCGCTTCCCGAGTTCGAATCTCGGTCGCTCCGCTTATTTAAACGCTGATAGACAGTACAATAAATACCATCTATCAGCGTTTTAATTATGCACATTCCCCGCTGACCCCGTGTTATATCGTTTTGCAGAGCGACTCCCTGCTCATATCTGGCTCTCATCTCTTCAAGCGTCTTACGGGTCTGTGTGATATTGTTTTCGACCACTCCCCGCAAATTATAGCATTTATAAATATCAAGATAAAATCCTGCGAGCCTGAATCTTATGTTGTCGCGTTCCATCTCGTTGGCATATCTGGCCGCGGTCGATTTCAGCTCGGCTATCTCGATACCGGCATTAATGGCACCACCAGTATATATCGGCTGACTGATATTGATACCAAACGTGTTACCGAAATGTGGTATCGGGGCTCTTTGATAATCAGAAAAATTGCGTTTTGTCGTAAAACCGTCGCCAATGTAGCTGAATGAAAGATTGGCATCTATATCCGGCAGCCGTCTGCTTCGGGCTACTTCAATTCCACGCCGGGCTTCTTCCTCGGCGGCAAAAGATGGACGGAGTTGTGCGCTGTTAGATTCGGCAATCTCAAACAGTTCTTCGATAGTAAGAATCTGCCTGGCCTGCCCGTTGGCACACACTCCGGCGCTACACAGGGCTGCCGCAAGCAACCCTGTGAGCAATCGGTGATTGTTCATTATGGGAATTTTAATTAAATGTGATAAAGGAAATACTCCGGCCTGCATTATTGACCGGATTAGACGCTGTCTTTCAGCGCCTTAATTTAACTGACTCTTTATTTGTCAGAGCCTTATACGGATGCTGTGCTCTTCCAGCTTTCTCTGGATGCCCAATTATTCACAATCGGGAAACAATCTGATATTACTGAAGATTTTTATTTCATTCATTCTGCAACTCTTTATGAATTGCGTTGCAAAGTTACAAAATAATTCATTTCCTCCCGCCCACCCTACTCTTCAAAAGTTGAGCCGATATATTAAAACATCTTTTTCGCAAATGTCTATCCACCCCAAGGCCATTTTTTACTAATTTTGCACTGTTAAGCATGATTGGATTCTTTCCTTTTCCACCAACATTTTCAAAAATCAATTTAACAAGGGCATATGCCGATGCAAAATTAACTATCATTAAAAATGAAAAAGTTTCTCTATCTTTTGATATTACCCCTTCTCTCTGTGGCTTTCTGCGGATGCAATGACGATGATCCGTTGAATTCTGAGCTTATTAAAGGTTCATGGAAAGAAATTGCAACCGATAAATTCGGCTTTACTACCGTTTACATATTTGAAACCACAAAGAATCTCAACAACTATGGAACCCTCGAAGTAAAATATCTTCATGCCGACGGTAGTCCGGTTGAAGAGATGCCCGAAAAAAATTATGACTGGCATGCAGCCG
>CAYZFL010000246.1:0-1672 GCA_964477785.1 uncultured Bacteroides sp. | reverse complement strand
GTGGTGAGATAACCTTGATAAAGGTTGTCGCAGAGGATGAAGGTCTCAAACGGCACTTCGGAGAAGTCAGCCGGGAGAGCGTGGCAGCGGTTTATCTTCGACAGCCGGACAGGAACGGTCGGCAGAGAGCAGAGCCAGTCGAGATGCGGCAGCAGTTCGGCGAGGGTCAACGGCGTAACCTCAAAAAGGATTTTTCCTTTTTTGAGAAGGTAAGCGCCGGACTCCTGACGGCCTATAACCTTTGTGCCGGTCCACTGGAGCAAGCAAAGGGTCTTAATCTCGTCGGTTGCGAACTCGTCGGCGAGAAGCTGATAAACAAAGCGAAGCTGTTTATCCGAAAGCTCGTACCAGCCATGCGGTACGATGAAGTTAATCGAGATTGTCTGCATATAAAAAGTGCTTTATCGTACTGCGAAAGTACGGTAAAGCACTCTATGGGGAAAAGACAATCTTAATCAATATTCCATTCTGCCCCAGAGTCGCCATCAAATGCTTCTCTATAACCTTCATTTTGCCAATATCTTACTTCTTCTTGTTCTCGAAGATAGGCAATTTCGCTTTCATAGGCTTCCTCTGCACATCTTTGTTCTTCAAGTATTTCCTCAACGTATTCAAGACATTCCTGTAAAACAGACGTTACTATTGGAGAAGTAGACTTTTCTACTAAATCATTGAGATAATCAAGGTCAATCATAAATCTGCCTTTTGCATGTTTAATGACATAAGGTAAATATTGTGAGTCCTCTTTTATAATTTGTTCAATATTTAAGCCATCATAGTTACTCTCATAAGTTTTAGAGTGAAGATATGGATTGGAAGGATTTATTTCGTCAAACGTAAGATAAGATTCAACAACTCTTATTAAACGACGGCGTTGTTGTTGTGTTATATCTAAGTGCTTTATGACATGAGGAAAAATGTAAATGTTGCTGTGCAACATATGTAACTCTAATGCTTTGGGATGTTGGCGAACCATTTCCGAAATAGTAAGCCCTTCATATTTCGATTTTGGGAAAACAAAATCTGCACTATGAATAGGGAAACCACCGGAATACCATAATGATACCGTCTCGTTACGTCGAGGTACATTATGGCAACCCCATGAGCCTTTCGCCCATGGCCAATCTTCTCTACTCCAATTCGGATATTTTTCTGACATAATGCAAAATTACTAAAAATCTGAATATAAATCAAAATAGCTAAAGCCACGGATTTCTCCGTGGCTCCCTGTTGGCTGAGGGTCGTTCAATATTCGGACTCGTGAACGTTGATGCTGCCGATGTAATCGAGGCAGTCGTTGAATTTCTCGATAACGAGAAGATGGGCGGTGCGTCGGTCGAGAGCGAAGATGTTAGACCAAAGGCAGGTTGAATCGTCTATGAAGTGAACGAACACATAGAATCTTTTCATGCCCTGGGGGCGTTGCAGCGAGTAGTCGGTGAGATTGGCGAAGTCGCTCTGTTCGGGGCGTTTGTCGGATTGTTTCATATCGAATTGATTTAGAGTTATGTGCCGAGGCACTTTTGATTTTACGCGCAACTCAAAGAATGTGCATAGGAAGCGGAGAGAGTCAAGGGTCTGCCCGAAAATACTCTCTGCAAGAGGAAGATTTTCAGCGCGGACTCGTCTTGCCCTTGACCTGCTGACGCATATTCTAACTTTGCAAAGGAAA
>CAYZFL010000245.1:0-1709 GCA_964477785.1 uncultured Bacteroides sp. | reverse complement strand
ATAACCTCCCACCTTTGATTCCTTTTCAACAAGTTCCAGTTCCATGTCGAGAATGTCGCCAACATAACTTAAATGTTCGGCGAGCCACGGAGTAAAGTCTTTGGCTTCGTTAGGCCAAGCCTTACGAAGATTGGTTTCTTGTTTAAGCGTATCGAGTTCCATTATAATTATAAAATTGGTTTCCTTTTCTTTTGCGATATAAATAGTGAAACTCCATTGTAGCATCTGAAGGCAGACCAAAGCCTGTAACAACTACTTGGGAGTCTCAAAAAGTTTGTCGGCTCTCGCCGTGTTTCTTCTAATTATATGGTCATTCTCAGATTTTGCTGTTAACTATTTACAAAGTTAATAAATAATCCTGAAACAGCCGCTATGAACACTAAAAAGTTACATGCCGAAATTTGCGTCGTGGATTGTGAACGAGCGCGTTCACAATTTCCTTATGTTCCTTGAAACTGGGGTGAAGGAGGACAAAAATGTGGTGCGGAGGACAAAAATGAAAATCGACACAAAGAGGTGCAGCGGCGAATTACGATTTTTACTTGCGTTTGAACTTGTGCATTTTTTGCACCAGTTCAAATAAGAGCACGCAAAATTAGTTGTCATACACGGCATTAGTTGTTGCATTTTATACAACAACTGCCTTCTTGAAGAGGGCAGCGGAGTCTCGTTGACAAGATGTTGACAAAAATTTTGTCCGGCACAGACAATTTGCAGACAATTTTTAGGATTGGGCCTTCCCTTAGTATAAGCACCGGGATTTCGGGTTTCGACCGTGTGGCTTCACTCCGTTAGCGTACTAAATTGACTCTATAAAGTTGATTAATAGGACTTATGGGCTGAGGGCTTGTCATAATGTGGTAGTTGCTGAAAATGCAACAACCACACAACATGTTATTAAAAATATGTAATCGAGGCTTATACGCTAAGGCATAACTTTGGCGCAGAAGTTCTTGACAACAATGTGTCTGGCTTTGCCTTTAGGATCTAAAAAACTTACATCAAACTTCTCTGATGCCAAATCAATTCCGTATATTTGCATGACATTTAGTTTTTCAAGGAAGAATCTCCGCAGTCAGGACGACCGATACTATAATAAATTCAAAAGGCCAATGTCTTTATTTACTCTCTGGCTTTAGTCCTGATTAATAATGTCGTACCTGGAACTTCTGTTGGTCTTCCGGGACCCGGACATAAGATAGGCTATCGCGACATCAGGAGGTTCTTTCTTGTTTGTTTAACTGTTAATTATTTTAATATTTTCTCTCACAAAATTAACCTTTTCTTTGGATATGCAAAACTAATAGGACAAAAGGAGGACAAATTTGAGAAAAGAAATAAGCCAAGTAGCTGAAATTTAACTACTTGGCTTGTTTTGCTGGTGATCCGCCTGGGGCTCGAACCCAGGACCCCAACATTAAAAGTGTTTGTTGCTCCAAGGCATTTAAAAGACTCGCTTACGCTCGCCTTTCAAATGCTACCAGCTGAGCTACAGAATCTTACAGTTGATGATGCGGTCTGTTTTCACTGATTCCTTTTATCTTCGGTTTACAGTACGGTTTACAGTCGTTCTATTTTGAGATGTGGTTAATAATCATTTTTGTTCTATCAAATATATATCGAAGCTTGTATTGGATAGGTTATTCCACTATGTCTATGGTAGGAATCTGTGCATCCATTAGAGAAGTAGTTCCGTATCGTAAGGTGCG
>CAYZFL010000244.1:0-1721 GCA_964477785.1 uncultured Bacteroides sp. | reverse complement strand
TCCCCATCTTGCAAAGTTGACATATTGTTTTGGTTGCCTTTGGTGAACTCAAATAGTGAAAGAAGAGAAATTGGTTTCCATTTCACCCCCTCCCATTTACATTTGTTAACATTTATGCGCTCCTTGAAAATCTCGATGGTTGTTTCAAGCATCTTTGTTTCAAGCCTTCGCATAAATGATTCCATGAATACCCAGTCGGGGGTGCCGTCTTCACTTACGGGCAATAAAATACTTTGTCGAAGCATTCTTTGCTCATTGAATTTATAGCCATATTCATACTTACATTTTTGTTGAAGAATAATAGTCTTCAAAAAAAGATATATGTATTTAGAATCAACACCGGCTTTGAGGTGTAGTCTCTTGACATCATCAGAAAATATACATTCGTATGGGTGGTAAAATGTCTCGCATACGCTGCCATTATAGTTAACGCCGAGAACATTGGCATCCAAACTTTCGTTTGTGTTGTCAACCCACGCAGTTATCCCGTTGTTAGAATCGGAAGCTCCAACAAACGGTCTTTGACCCTCGTTCATGTCACTTTTAGTCAAGCGCTTGCCTGGAAGAATGACGAATATATTTGACAATTGGAATGGCTTCCAATGGGGATGAATAGAATTACCCCCCCCCGTTATGCCGTTGTGTATCAGGCGAATACATAATCTTTCAATTATGGGTTTAAGTAGAATAGTTTCTTTATCGCGCATATATTGCTCCATATACTCCCATGCAATTACTCCATCAATTGTGGGTAACAGAATTTTAGAGCGAATCATGCGCATTGGGCGCCATTTCCGGGCGTATTCAAAACAAACACGTTGCTTCTCAATACATCCTATTAAATATAGCGCAATGTACCTGTTGAGCGGTCTATCCAATAGATATAATGGATTAACATCATGCGTACATGTAAAATCGGTTTCTTGGTAATACGCATAGCCCACAGAACCATTATTCGTTACGCAAATTGCCTTACCGGGAAAAATTTTTTTAGTAATGGGCTCATTAGGGCCATAGCCTACTTTAGAGTTTTTTTCAATGTTATCATATGTTGTAAAGCCAGTAATCCCATTGTTAGAGTCTGTCGCTCCTATAAAGGGATATTTTCCGTTTTCAACACATGGAGGTTTCTTATTATAAAAACCTTTGCGAATGTCGAAAACATCCACAAATCTAAATTCTTTCCAAGTTACATCAGGCATTAGTAACCTCCTTTCTCGCATTCTCAAAAAGGTAACCTCTGCCGTGAGTGAGCATATTAAACTCAAAAGTAAGATAGTCTGCCATGGCTTTTTCAAAATCTGCTTCTGATGGAATTTCGTCATTGAAGTAGTAGAAAGAATGTAGCCATTCGTCTCCTGCTTCAACTGTGCTTCTTACAATGAAGGCGTTAGGAGCAGATTTACCTTGAAACCAACAATCAAGAAGATGCTTTCTTCTTTCATCCGCTTTATCTGTGGGCATTAACCCGATATGTGCGAAAACATCGTAGCCATCATCCTTGAAATCTACAAACTTTGAAAGTTTGTCTGCCGGATGTGGTTGCCGAGCAGTAAAGACCGCAATAACGGGATTGGTGCCTACTCCGTAGAAAGTATCGGGATTCAGGGTAATCACACCCTCTAAGGTATGGTTGTTGAGTATATATTCTTTATCTGCTTTATCCTCTTTCGTTGTTCCAACCATTGTGCTTTGAGGAACAATTACGACACATCTTTGAC
>CAYZFL010000243.1:0-1723 GCA_964477785.1 uncultured Bacteroides sp. | reverse complement strand
CATATTATTGCTTCCGGTGCTGTTGGGCTCTTTGTACCCATCCGGGACGGAGGCGAGGGATTTTGTAAGGCGCGGACCGGGAATTGAGGTGGTGGATGAGACCGGGACCGATGCGAGGGTATGGAATCTTGGCGACACATACCTCCTTGATGCCCGCGAGCGAAGGGCCGCTCCGCGTTATCTTGCCGTGAGTAGCACGGACAGTCTGGGACAGCAAATCTGCCTGTCAGAGATAATCGAAGGGCGAAGGATGAGATATATACTCGACAGCATGACAGTCAGCTGGCAGGGCGAGGAGACATCACAGATGATCGTATGCCCTTCGGCGCCGCTCCCGAGCATGGCATTCGTCGGGAGCCATGCGGGCACAAATGGCACAAATGGCATTCATGAAGCAAAAACTTATCACAGTACGGGCCGTTACGGACAGAGTGTGACAATCGGTCAGGACGGCGTCTATTCCTCGCAGTTGACAGGCGACGGCCTTATAGTGATGGGAACCGACACCCTGCCGGGACGGATGACGACGGAAAAGCGCGAATATACCATGGCTCTGAGCGTGATAAAAAGCGATAGCGGCACAGACAGCGCCGCACAGGCACCGGCAAGAAAATATGTATGGCGGCGTCACCGCTGGTTTGTGGACGGCGAAAAACTTCCGGTCGCCGTGCAGACCGATGCCCGTGTGCTTGACGCCTCGAATGGAAAAACACTGAGAAACAGATCGGTGCTTTATACCGTGGACTCCCCGGAACTCGCTATGGAGAAATCTGAAAACCGGAAAGATGAAAAGGGGAAAATACAGGATGAAACAGAAGTTGAATGGGAAGGTGACAGAATAGTGATACGGACCGGAACCGGCGGGGACGTGGTCATAGGCATCACCACCCCCGACGGTCTGCCATGCCTGACAAGGACTGCAAGGCTGCAGCCGGGCGAGCCCTTCGGGATAAGCGTCCCCGAACTCAGCCCCGACAGAAAATACATCTTCTGTATCACTGCCTCCGGCCGCACATACAAGAAACTGATAAGCCGGAAATAGCAATGGAAAAGTAAACCGGAAAAAGGAATCACGGATGAGAACCAAAGCCATAATCACAATACTTGCCGCCATACTTCTGATGCCCCTGAGCGGGAAGGGCCAGGGCGTGCCGCAGATACGTGTGCCGGAGACAGACCTCTGGCCGGAGAGCCCCAGGGCATGGGCGTTCCGAAAAGTCATGACGCCCACACCGGCATTGGCTACCGGAGCGGCGGTGTTCAGCGTGCCGCTGTACACGGTCGATGTAAAAGGATTCACACTGCCTATATCCCTGAGCTACAGAAGCAACGGAGTAAGGCCCAATGACGAATGGCTGCCGGTGGGCTACGGATGGAGCCTTCTGCCGGTACTGAGGGTAAACCGGAGAATCGTCGGCAGGCCCGACGGCTATTTCCCCTTCAACGGCGATTATATTCCGGTAGCCGGTCCGAATGCCCCGGAAGAGGACTATCTTACCATGTACCGCAGCATAACGCAGAACGGAGCGGGAATAATAGATACTCTGAACAACCGTTACGACCCGGAGCACGACATATTCACCATCTACCTTGCCGACGCCACGCTCACGGCCATCTGTGACAAAGGGAAAATAACGGCTCCCGGAAGCGGGGAATATACCATATCGAACGACCCGAGACTCAACTACATCAAAGTCACCGACCCCGTGGGAAACACCTATGA
>CAYZFL010000242.1:0-1773 GCA_964477785.1 uncultured Bacteroides sp. | reverse complement strand
ATTATAAAAACGCCGATGACGGAGGTTACGCTCTGGTGCATACAGACTCGACAGTATACCGGCTCGACCGTCATGGCGCATTTTTAAACATGAGGGTATGGAGAAACTGGATTCAGACCCAGGATATAATCAACAGCCCCGATTTCGGAGAAGACGGCATATTCCATCAGGTAGGTGCTGGAATAGGCACCATGGGAGACCAGCGCGCTCCCTACGACACTTATGGTTACGGGCATTATGCTCTTGTGGCATATAAAGAAAAAATAAGCGGGAGGATCTCCACCGAATACACCGGAACGGGAGCCGTCACCACCCGGCAGAGCTTCGGCTACCTCCCCGGTACCGGGCTTCCCGACAGCGAGACCACGACCGACGGCAACAGCAGCGTGAAAACGGAAGTGACCTATGCCATGAGCGACGCGGCAACATGGGCCGACCTCTGCGCCATAGGACAGAAAGGCTATCCGGTAAGCACTAAAACCACGGGTCCCGACGGCTCATTGACCGTGACCCGCAGCCATTACCATATATCGGGCAACATGGCCCTCACCGATTCGGTGAGCGTAAGCTACGGCACGGCCACGGCCATGACGGCGCCGTGGGCTTCCGGCAGATATGAATACGACACAAAAGGCAATCTCATAAAAATGACCGACAAGGCCGGGACATTAACACGCTGGACCTGGGATAAAGCGGGCCTCTATCCTCTGACGCGGACCGTCGGAGACAGGCTTACTGAAAAAGCCGAGTGGAAACCCCTGGTTGGAGTGACGGCGCTCACGCTTCCTTCGGGACAGACCTCGGCATTCTCCTACGACAGCGCGGGACGCCTGATATCGCAGAGCCTCAACGGGCGTTTGCGCAAAGCCTGGGCATATTCGACAGCCAACTCCGGAGTCAATTCCGCTTCCGGCACGAATACCGGCAATGCGGTAACCGAGCGCACACAGACAGACGAAGCAAGCTATGTCGAAACCCATGCGAGGGCCGACGGCCTGGGGCGCGTCTATGCATCATTCGCTCCGGTGGCTTATAATGGGACTGACGGACTGAATACGGGATATGTCGCGAGCCTCACCGGCTACGACCTGATGGGCCGCGCCTTCAGGGCGTGGCAGCCTGCCCCCGCTTCCGACGCCTCGGCCACGCCGGAGACCCTCATGCAGTCGGCCATGAGCTTTTACGGCGACAGCAATCCATGGTCGGAGACACATTACGAAGCCTCGCAGCGCGAACAGCCCGAAGCAACGCTCAAGGCGGGCAGCGCATGGCATCAGGCCCGGAAGACATCCACCCGGCGCACCTTCGCCAACACCGCCTCCGGCCGATATGCCTGTCCCCAATACAGACTCACGGCCGACGGAGTGGAAAAAACCGGCAACTGGCCCGCGGGGACTCTGACCGTCACCGAGGAAACCGACGAAGACGGCATCCGCCGCATGACCTGGACCGACTTCCGGGGACTGACAGTCCGCACGCTTCTCGACGGAGCCGAAGCCTCGCCGTCAAGCGCCGACGGCACAGACTATGTATATGACGGCTTCGGGCGCCTCAGATATGTGCTTCCTCCGGGCCTGGAAGGAACAATGAGCGCCACCGACGGAAGTTTCCTGAGTCTTGGCTACCGTTATGACTATGACGCCAGGGGACTTCTGATCACCAAAAAACTGCCCGGGGCATCCGAAATACACTACCGTCACGACCCGTCGGGAAGACCGGTGGCATACCGCGACGGACGGCACGAGGCGGGACAGTGGACACTCACGGCCTATG
>CAYZFL010000241.1:964-1821 GCA_964477785.1 uncultured Bacteroides sp. | reverse complement strand
GGTATTTCCTGTGTGTCGCGTACCGACATCTTGAATTCCTGGTTGCCGAATTTATATGTATCGGGCACAGGCATGCCCTCTACATAAGGCTCGATGATAAGATGTACCTCGCCGAACTGACCCGAACCGCCCGACTGTTTCTTGTGGCGATAGTCGGCCCTTGCAGCCTTGGTGATGGTCTCGCGATAAGGTATTTTGGGCTCCTCGAAGATAATGGGGAGTTTGTCGTTGTTCTCGACCCTCCATTTGAGGGTGCGGAGATGGAATTCGCCCTGACCGGAAAGAATGGTCTGCTTGAGCTCTGCCGACTGCTCTACCTGCCATGTGGGATCTTCCTCATGCATGCGGGTGAGAATCTGGCTCAGTTTCTCAGCATCGCTTTCGGTTACAGGTCTTACGGCGCGCTGATATTTGGGTGCAGGATATTTCACGAAGTCATATTTCCAGTCGCAGCCCTTCTCGTCAAGAGCGTTGCCGGTGCGGGTATCCTTGAGTTTCACGGTTGCTCCGAAGTCACCTGCGTAAATCACATCCACAGGTGTCTTGATCTGACCGCATACACAATAAATCTGGGCGAGACGTTCCTTAGTGTCGCGTGATACGTTGTCAAGGTCGGCACCGACTTTGAGGGTACCTGACATTACCTTGAAATAGTTGACCTCGCCGATATGGGGCTCGACGGTTGTCTTGAACACGAAGAGACTGAGAGGACCGTTGGGATCGGGCTTCACTTCCTGGCCCTCGGAATTCTTGGGTGCGGGCATCTCGTCTACAAAAGGTACGACGTTGCCGAGGAATTCCATCATACGTCTTACGCCCATGTCTTTTTCTGCGCTCACGCAGCATACGGGATAAAT
>CAYZFL010000241.1:0-954 GCA_964477785.1 uncultured Bacteroides sp. | reverse complement strand
AAGACCCTTGCGGAGACCGGTGCGGATTTCGTCTTCCGAGAGAGTATCAGTATCGAAGAATTTCTCCATCAGAGCCTCATCGTTTTCGGCTGCTGCCTCGAGAAGATTGTGATGCAGTTCTTTGGCCTTGTCGAGCTGGTCAGCGGGAATTTCCTCGATAGTAGGTGTGCCGCCTTCGGGCCCCCATGTGAGTTTCTTCATCAGAAGTACGTCGATAAGGCTGTTGAAGCCGGGGCCCGAAACCAAAGGATACTGAATGGGAGTAATCTTAGATCCGAAGATTTCGCGCATCTGCTCGAGTACATTGTCAAAATCGGCTTTTTCTCCGTCAAGCTGATTTATGGCAAAAATAAGGGGCTTCTCAAGTGCGGTAGCAGTGCGGAATATATTCTGTGTGCCCACTTCAACGCCATACTGCGCATTGATTACAATCACGCCGGTATCGGTTACGTTAAGAGCGGTAACGGCATTGCCTACGAAGTCGTCGGCTCCCGGGCAATCGATTATATTGAGTTTCTTATTTAAGAATTCTGCATAAAAAACAGTAGAGAATACAGAATAACCATATTCTTTCTCAACCGGGAAATAATCGCAAACTGTATTCTTGGCATCGATTGTACCACGGCGTTTTATCACTCCACACTCGAAGAGCATAGATTCCGCGAGTGTGGTTTTACCCGATCCTTTGCTTCCCAGAAGGGAGATGTTTTTGATTTCGTTGGTCTTATAACTTTTCATTAGCTTTTAATTTGAATTTATTTCAATTAGAATTAAGGAAATTTTTTTAAGGCTAAAGACAGAGACCTGCTACCCCGGAGAGCGCAGATCCCATCCTCTCTTATAAGCGGGTGCAATTTAGCAATTATTTTTCAATTAGAAAAAGAATGGGGACATGTTACAAAACATAATTTTAACAATAGTTAAATAAATACACGTCTCGCGTAACTGTTCAGC
>CAYZFL010000240.1:0-1834 GCA_964477785.1 uncultured Bacteroides sp. | reverse complement strand
GTTTGAGCAGAAATTTGCTGACCGTGTGTTCTTCACACCCAAGAAGATGGGTGCTCAGACCGCCGAGGCAAATATCAACGCCGGTATCGCTGCTGCCAACCAGGTTGTAGCTTACCTGCGTGACGGTATTGACAAATTCAAAGTCAACAAATAACCCCAGGCGGGGCGACTTGCGGGCCGGTTGCCCGTGAGTCTGTTACCCCATAACCGGGACCGGAGGCTTTTTCTCACTCACCCTCCGGCCCGGTTTTTTTATGCAGTTAAGTGAAAAATGTCTATCTTTGTAAAAATGACAATTTGGCCAAGCAAATAGCGGGACGGACCTGATTGTCGATTAACGATTAATAAACTGATAGATGATACCCCAAAAGATACATTACTGCTGGTTTGGAGGCAAACCTCTGCCAAAATCAGCTCTGAAGTGCATTGCTTCTTGGAAAAAATTTTTGCCGGACTATGAAATAGTAGAATGGAATGAGCGGAATTTCGACTTCCGTAGTATTCCATATATCTCAGATGCCTACGATGCAGGTAAATATGCCTTCGTAAGTGATTATGCGCGGTTCAAGATCCTATACGAGCACGGCGGCCTTTATTTCGACACCGATGTAGAACTGATACGCCCAATCGACGATATTATAAGGCAAGGGGCGTTTATGGGTTTTGAGGCAGACTTTAGTCCGGAAAACGTAGGAGGAGTAAATCCGGGGTTGGGACTGGGTGTGGAAGCCGGCAATCCCATTTATGGAGAATTACTTGAAAAGTATAAGAATCTAAAATTCAGGAATCCCGACGGAAGCCTGAATCTTGTCACGATAGTGAAGTATACGACGGACCTGCTGATAGAGTATGGGCTTGAAAGCAATGCAGGCATACAGATGGTTGAAGGTATAAGTGTATATCCTAAAGAATATTTCAATCCCTTTGACATGAAAGAGGGTAGGCCCAGGCCGACGAAGAATACACGGTCCATCCACTGGTATTCGTCAAGCTGGGAATCGAAGTCCCAAAAGCTTAAACGAAAAATGAAACATCTTGCCAACAGACTGCTTGGTAAAAAGGCCATAGCCGGTTTAAAAAAGATGTTTAGCTGACCGTGGTTTTGATGGGCTGAATGCAAAAAAAAGAGACGGCTCCTGGAGTCGTCTCTTCTATGAGTGATAATTCGTTTGAATTATTTAGCTTCCTCAACCTTAGCTGAGTCCTGAGCAGCTGTATCCTGAGCAGCGGCAGCAGCAGCTTCAGCAGCGGCGATAGAATCAGCCTGCTTCTGAACGAGAGCGAGAGAATCAGCGATACGTGCGGAATCTTCAGCAGCTTTTTCAGCGTCAGATTTGCCACCACATGAGAAAAGAGATGCACTGCAAACAACAGCAAGTAATAAAACTAACTTTTTCATTTTCTTTTGAATTTATTTAAATTGTAAAACAAAAATTTTGGTCTTCAAAAACGCTACAAAGTTAAGCACATTTTTGGAATGGTGAACAACTTTAGACAATAATTTTGCGTTAAAAAACCTTAACGACTAAACTTTCTCCTTTCTCTGTTAAATATGCATAATCCAACAGCGCTTTAATACACATATTTAATATATAATTTAAGACGTTTTTGTAACTTTGACTCCCGAAACTCTTTCGCCGGAATGACCGTTTAATGGAAAGAAAAATCGGCGTTACAGGCTAAGGACGCAGAGCGAATGATAATAAACTATTGATATTCAAGATTATGTATAAGATAAAGATTATAATAATAGCTCTCCTGGTGAGTCTGATATGGGGCGATGTGGCCCTCAGAGCCGCCGGTCCTGTGGATGAGGCCCAGTCGTTGTTTGACA
>CAYZFL010000239.1:0-1853 GCA_964477785.1 uncultured Bacteroides sp. | reverse complement strand
AGATTTCCGAGAGCGATGTGATGCTCGCCGCCGCTTCCGACGCCATCATCATCGGCTTCCAGGTGCGTCCCTCACAGGCCGCCCGCAAGGCCGCCGAGCGTGAGGGCGTTGAAATCCGTCTCTACTCCGTGATTTATCAGGCCATCGAGGAGGTCAAGGACGCTATGAGCGGTATGCTTGCTCCCGAGATGAAGGAGGAAATCGTTGGTACCGCCGAGGTGCTCGAGACATATCATATCTCCAAGGTGGGCACCATCGCCGGTGCCGTCGTCCGCGAGGGCAAGATCAAGCGTGGCAACAAGGCCCGCGTCATCCGCGACGGTATCGTGAAATACACCGGCGAACTCGGCTCACTCAAACGCTTCAAGGACGATGTCAAGGAAGTGCTCACCGGCTATGAATGTGGTCTGTCGATCACCGGCTTCAACGATATAAAGGTCGGCGACATGATCGAGAGCTTCGAGGAAGTTGCGGTTTCGCGCAGCCTTTGACGCTTTTCTTAATGGCTAAGATATATATAAATATAGGAAGCAATCAGGGCGACCGTGCGCGCAATCTCGCGCATGCGACCGCCCTGATTTCACAGCAGTGGCCCGGTGCTCGCGAGATTCTCCTTGCCCCGGTCTACACTTCGCAGCCCTGGGGCTATGACTCGCCCAACGAGTTTTACAACCTCGGGCTTATGATCGACACGGGTCCGGAAGAGGCGACTCCCGCGGAGGCTCTCGACGCCCTGCACCGTCTGCAGGCCGTTGAAAAAGCCATTTCGCCCGCCTCCCACCGCAACCCCGACGGCAGCTACCGCGACCGCATCATCGACATCGACATGGTTGCGGCCGATTCTCTCAGCCTCGACACTCCCGAGCTCGTGCTGCCTCATCCCCATCTCCAGGAAAGGCCCTTTTTCCTTGAGCCTTATCGTTTCCTTTTAAACCTCAGTGCTGAGAATTAATCTTATATTTAAGAATTAAACTCTCCGAAGAGAAATAATCAACAATCGGCAAAAACATACAGGAATCATGACTTACAGGTATGATTTTTTAGTGATAGGTTCGGGTATCGCCGGCATGAGTTTCGCGCTCAAGGCCGCCGAGGCCGGCCATAAGGTGGCTCTCGTGTGCAAGACCACACTCGACGAGGCAAATACAGCTCTCGCTCAGGGCGGAGTCGCATCCGTTACCAATCTTGAGCTCGACAATTTCGACAAACACATCCACGATACCATGGTGGCCGGTGACTGGCTCAGCGACCCCGAGGCCGTGAAGCAGGTGGTGACTCAGGCTCCCGGTCAGATACGGCAGCTGGTGGAGTGGGGCGTCAATTTCGACCGTAAGGACGACGGATCCTTCGACCTTCACCGTGAGGGAGGCCACTCCGAGTTCCGTATCCTCCATCATGCCGACAATACCGGCTTCGAGATTCAGGACAGCCTCATCCGTGCCGTGCGTCGGCATGAGAATATCGACATCTTCGAGCACCATTTCGCCGTTGAAATCATCACCCAGCACCATCTCGGCCGCGTGGTGACACGCCGCACCCCCGACATCACCTGCTACGGAGCATATGTGCTCAATCCCGAGGAAACGGCCGTCGACACTTTCCTGGCAAAAATCACCGTAATGGCTACCGGAGGTACCGGCGCCGTTTACCAGACCACCACAAACCCGCTGGTGGCCACCGGCGACGGCATCGCCATGGTCTACCGCGCCAAAGGCACCGTCAAGGACATGGAGTTCATCCAGTTCCATCCCACCGCCCTCTATCATCCGGGCGACCGTCCTTCCTTCCTCATCACCGAGGCCATGCGCGGCTACGGCGCCGTGCTCCGCAACCTCAAGGGCGAGGAATTCATG
>CAYZFL010000238.1:0-1855 GCA_964477785.1 uncultured Bacteroides sp. | reverse complement strand
GTCTCGATGATTTCTTCCTCTATCTGTTTGCGTACCTATGCCACAACTTCCTCGATTCTTGCGGGGTGTATGCGACCGTCGGCAACGAGCTGATGCAGAGTGAGTCGGGCGATTTCGCGTCTTACTGGGTCGAAGCCCGAGAGCACGATGGCTTCGGGGGTGTCGTCGACGATTATTTCTATGCCGGTGGCTGCTTCGAGTGCGCGTATGTTGCGCCCCTCGCGACCTATGATGCGCCCCTTGATTTCATCCGAGTCAATGTGGAATACCGTCACTGAGTTCTCGATGGCCGTTTCAGTAGCCACGCGCTGGATGGTCTGCACCACAATGCGTTTTGCCTCTTTGTTGGCCGTCATTTTGGCATCGTCCATGATGTCGTTGATGTATGAGGCGGCGGCTGTCTTGGCCTCGTCCTTGAGGCTTTCGACGAGTTTTTCCTTGGCTTCCTCAGATGACAGTCCCGAAATGTGCTCGAGCTGTTCGCGGGCGGTGAGATGAAGTTTCTCTATCTCTGCTTCGCGGGCCTCTAACGAGTTGAATCTCAAGTCGAGACTTTGACGGGTGGCCTCGATTTCGTTGCGAGCCTTCTGGTTCTCGCTTTGCTGCTGATTGAGAGCGTACTCCCGCTGTTTCAGCTTCGATTCGGCCGACTGTATCTTCGACATCCTCGAGTTTGCCTGTCGCTCGGCGTCGGCGGTGATTTTCAGCGCTTCCTCTCGGCCTTCCAGCTCTTTGTTGCGCTTGATGTCGTCGGCTTCGCGACGTGCTTCGTCAACGATGTCTTTTGCGCGGGTTTTGGCCGCGGAGCGTTGTACGGCGAGGGTGCACAGCACGGCTATGCCTGCCGCTACCACGCCTATTGCTATGTAGATGATTATGTCCATTGGGTTTGTTTGGTTTTATCAGGGTTGAATATGAGGTAATTCTACAAAAATTAAAGTGGCCGTCAACAGCTCGCGGTACAGAACTTCATTGTTCTTCCCCTTTGGCTGCCAACAGCTTTCACGGCATCTCTTTTGATGATAATCTTTGGAAAATCAGCTATTCGGCCCTATTAAAACTCCGATTTTGCTCAACTCGCTCCTTCCGGGCCTGTTTTGAGCAGTATTTCGTCGAGATTTTTTTCAAAATCGTCGAGCATCGATTTCTGCATGTCGAGTTTCTCGCTCTTGCGGTAATATAGCTCGGCGAATGCCAGCGCTATCCTCGGCAGAATCCTTGTATTGTCCCATCCGGGCTGTATGCCTTTGAAATCGGCCCACATCTTGTTGATATGATATTCGGCTTTGCGGTAGATGCTTTCTTCCTCGCGGTCTATCTCAAAGTGAATGGGTTCGGTATCGGCTATTTTGATGGTTATGTTTAGCTTTTTGTCCATGTTCATCTTCCCTTACACCGCCTCGCTTTTCCGCGAATCCTGCGCTTCGGGCCGGTTGTCCCGCTCCTGCCTCAGGCTTCAAGCTCGGCGATACATCGGTCAATGTCGCGAATCAGTTCTGAAATCTTATGGCGCGACATCTCCAGCGATGAGTAGTCGGGTGATATGGCTGAGCTCACTATCAGAAATTCCCGCTCTTTTTCAAGTTGCTCCTTGTCTTTTTCAAGGCTCTCGTTCCTGAGTTTCAGGGCGGCTATTTCTGCTTTGGCTTCGGCAAGCTCGGCTTCGACGGCACGATAACGGCTCACCAGCATGTCTGACTTTACTTTAAGCCTCGTGATTTGCTCGTCGAGTTGATTGGCCATAAAATTTCAAATTTTCACAAAATTACACATTTTTTTCTTTAATCCAAACTTTTTCTTCAAAAAACAACATATCATCCGTAAAAAAGTGAGAATAATCTGTGTGTTTCTGTTA
>CAYZFL010000237.1:0-1892 GCA_964477785.1 uncultured Bacteroides sp. | reverse complement strand
GCGCGGTTACCGTTGGCACCTACACCGCTTGCAAACATCATGGGCAGAAGGCCGATGACCATGGCGAGCGAGGTCATGAGGATAGGACGGAGACGGGCTGCGGCGCCTGCCACTGCGGCGTTGAAGATGCTCATGCCGGTCTTGCGGCGCTCAAGAGCGAACTCAACGATAAGGATGGCGTTCTTGGCGAGAAGACCGATAAGCATGATGAGCGCGATCTGCAGGTAGATGTTGTTGGAGATGTCGAACATCTTGGCGAAGACAAACGCTCCCATAAGGCCGAAGGGCACGGAGAGAATAACCGCGAAGGGCAGTGCGTAGCTCTCGTACTGGGCCGAAAGAAGCAGGTAAACGAAGAGGAGGCAGAGGCCGAAAATCATCGCCGTGGCGTTGCCCGACGAACCGGCTTCCTCACGTGTCATACCGGAATATTCGTAGCTGAAGCCCGTGGGGAGGGTCTCGGCGGCCACGCGCTCGATGGCGGCGATGGCGCTACCGGTCGAGACGCCCGGAGCAGGCTGACCGTTGACCGATATCGAAGTAAACATGTTGAATCGGTTGAGAAGGTCGGGACCATAGATTCGCTTCAGGGTCACGAAGTTTGAGATGGAGGCCATATCGGCGCCGTTGCGAACCTTAATATTATTGAGGGTTTCGGGCGAAACACGGTTCTCGGGAGATGCCTGCATCATTACACGGTAGATCTTACCGAAACGGTTGAAGTTCGACACATACATACCGCCGTAGTAGCCCTGCAGGGTCGAGAGGATGGTCGAGGGCGAGATGCCGGCCTGTTTGCACTTGGCGGCGTCAACGTCTACCAGATACTGCGGGAACGACGGGTTGAAGGTCGTGGTGGCAGTCTGGATTTCAGGCTGGGCGGCAAGCTGCTGCAAGAAGTTCTGAACCACGGCGTAGAAGGTGTTGATGTCTCCGCCGGTACGGTCCTGAAGTTTGAGCTCGAAACCGTTGGTCACCGAGTAACCGGTGATCATAGGCGGCGCGAAGATAATCACACGGCCGTCCTTGACCTGAGAGGTCACCATATAGAGCTGTTTGATGATTTCGTCAGACGAGAGGTCACGGTCCTTCCAGTCTTTAAGCTTGATGATGAAGGTACCGTAAGTGGCGCCCTGACCGGCGATGAAGCTGTAGCCGTTGATTTCGTTGCGGAGGCGTATGCCAGGCACGGTGGCGATGAGCGAGTCGGTCTGCTTGAGCACGGCGGTGGTGCGCTCCTGAGAAGCACCGGCGGGAAGGTCGACCATGGCGAAGATCACACCGGTATCCTCGTTGGGCACAAGGGCCGTAGGCGTGGTGTTCATCATCCATACCAGCAGTGCTATGGTGGCTGCGATGGTGCTGAACGAGAATATTTTGTGACGGCCGAACCAGCCTACCCAGCCTTTATAACGGCCGAGAAGCTTGCCGTAACCGTTTTCAAACGAGTGGTGGAAGCGCGGGCTGAAGAGACCGAGCACGCCCACGATGGCTACTGCCCATGCGATGGTGGCGAGCAGGGGATTATCAAAGCTGAACCAGCCGAGAATCATGAACACGATGGTGGCGATCACCAGTATCGTGGTGAGGAAGGGCGGGAGGTCGAGCTTGAGGCGCTTTTTGGCGGCTTTCTTCATTACCTTTGCCGACTCGCCGTAAGCTGCCTTCATGCGCTCGCCGAGAGTGGTCTCGGTGTTCTTCGGTTTAAGGAAGATGGCGCAGAGGGCCGGCGAAAGGGTAAGAGCGTTGATAGCCGAGAAACCGATGGCCACGGCCATGGTGATACCAAACTGCTGATAGAACACACCCGAGGTACCCGGCATGAACGACACAGGGATAAACACGAGCATCATCACGAGGGTAATCGAGATAAGTGCGCCGGCAATCTCGCC
>CAYZFL010000236.1:0-1896 GCA_964477785.1 uncultured Bacteroides sp. | reverse complement strand
TTAAAAATCGCAGTCAGCATCAGCTGGTTGCGATTTTTTTTGTTTATACCTCCGCCATATTTTTAATTGCAACTTATTGTCAGTCGATGGTCAATCCATCCTCTTTGTCACAATCAGGCGGGGGGTGGAGGAGAGGTCGGTGACGGCGAAGATACGGGTGGTGGTCGAGCCGTCTTTTATCTTCAGTTTGCGCTGCAACTCGCTTGCCTTCATGGTTTCGCCATGTCCCCTTACTTTGAAGTTTCGCGTTTTCAGTTCCGCTATCGGATATGTCTTATAAAGGCTCTTTATTTCCTTGCTTGAATAGGGCAATACTTTCTCAACCTTCATCAGCCGGCCATAGCGGTTCAGGTCTCTAATCCGACTCTCGGACAGACTGTCTTCTCCTGCTTCCAGATAGTATAGATGCGTATTGGGGGCGATTTTCCTGACTCCCAGACGGGCGCAGATTGCTGCCGCAGACCCGGCTCCCGGTTTCATCACGGCGGGATATGGTTCGAAGACGAAGTCCCTCACCGAAGGCATCCCACATTCCGGCATGGGGTATTCCCCCGAGATTTCAAGCGAAGAGAAATCGGGCAAAGACAACCCCGGCGATGTGAAACCGAGTGCCCCTTCCTTCTCTTCATTGTAGTTTTCGCCTCTCTCTGCCTCCGTAAAGACCGTGACGCATTCCACCTTAGGCTGAAGGCCCTGACGGGTATATTCCGGGTCAACGAGGGCGAGCACTTCCTTGCACTCGGTGGTGGTACCCGTTACAAGCACGCTACGGCACGGCAGGTTGCGCGTCACCTCGGTGATATCTATTATGGGTGAGAGCTTAACAAACAGACGAGGTGTCTTGCGCAGGATATCAGGCAACATTCCGAGAAGGTCGGGTTTACAGTCTGCCAACATAAACACCTTCTTGCCATTGTCGTCTCGGCGGGCGGGATCGATAAAGGCCATGTCCCAAAGCGAAACTCCGGCAACATTAGCAGTTCCATCTTCTGAACTCGAATCCTCCGCAACCACATTGCGGCAGTCGGCGCAAATCACTTTCACCTTATGGGCGAGGCCAAGCCCTGCGGCATTAAACTCAAGAGCCTCGGCATGGCGCGGGGCGATTTCCACGGCGAGGGCGCTTTCCACTTCCGGCAGGGCCGCGAGATGAAATATATCGATGCCTAAGCCTGCTGTAAGGTCGGCGAGCCGCACGCCCTCACGCTTAGCACTTTGCTCATCACTCATCGACTGCCTCAGCCATCGGCTCACGATCCCGGCATGGAAGCGCGCCATAAGATCTGAGGTCGACTGCTCGGCCACCAGCTTCGAGGGAAAGAAGAAATCGGGAAATGCCCTGAGGGTTTCGCCTAACTTGCGGCGGAACTTGCGGCGGCACTCCACCTGAAGTATCGCGCTCTCCACATCGTCCACTCCCGGCACTTTCTTGCCGTGGAATGCGAGACGTAACGATGACGGCTCATCATTGAGATGAGCCGTCACGAAATCACTGAATTCTTGCGTATGACGCATAAATTTTATCGCTTTGGCAACCCTAAGTAAGATTCAGGCGGTTGCCGTAGGTTTCAACAATTATTTTTCAACAGCAGCCACTCCGGGAAGCACCTTGCCCTCGATAGCCTCGAGAAGTGCGCCACCACCTGTGGATACGTATGAAACTTCGTCGGCGAGACCAAACTTGTTGATGCAGGCCACGGAGTCGCCGCCGCCCACCAGCGAGAAGGCGCCCTTGTTGGTAGCCTCTACGATAGCCTCGGCGATTGCGCGGCTGCCGGCGGTGAAGCTGTCAAACTCAAACACGCCTGCGGGGCCGTTCCAGAGTATGGTCTTGGCATCCGTGATCACGTTTGCAAACTGCTTGCGGGTCTCGGGACCTGCATCGAGGCCTTCCCA
>CAYZFL010000235.1:0-1899 GCA_964477785.1 uncultured Bacteroides sp. | reverse complement strand
GTCCGTGCCCATCCATGTATATGATTCCTTAGCCTTTATCACATGTCCGTCGCCGAGGCCCGACTCCGATGGCCTACCTTCAGTAATGCGTTTAATCAAGGTGATATATGGAGATATCATTGTCATTATTGTATAGTGCAAGTAACCGATTTGAAGTAACGATGCCCCTCAATACTTATGCAAATTGTTGCAGAAGTGCAAACAAACGATGCCGAGGCCCGATGAAGTGCTCTGGCCGCGTCCAATCCGCATTCCATTACTTGTCGACTATTAATATTCAGCCGAAAACAGGCCAGGGGTCTGGATCTTTCTCGTCTATAGTATCTGTCTCAATATCTTCTTTCGGTGGTGTAATTTTCAATCGCATCCAAATCATAAAATCTCTGTAGTGGATATATTTCTTTATTAATTCCTGTATGTCCTTCGGCACTATTTTCTCAAAATCTTCTCCTATCTTCCAATTTTTCTCATAGACATAATATTTAATCCGGTTATAGTCAGGATTATCTTCTTCGATATTGAAGTAATAAGAAATTTCCTTAAGGCTGCCATCGGGCAACCGTCTGAAATACACGGGTGAAATACTGTCGGATATTTCTATCGAGTCAGACAGAACGCTTATATTTCCATAATTGATGATTCCCTTCTCTGGATTCCCCCAGTTAATATCCTTAAAAGCTACCGGGTATGTGCGGATTAAACTGTCGGTCTCAACATACGCTCCCGTTATACTGCAGCCTAATTCATCATGTATCTCATAAGTTTTACTGTATGGGTAAAGGATAAGCAGCTTAGTATATGTAGGTTTGGTAGATAAATACTGCGGTTTATGTATTACGACTTCCTCATCAGCGTCTAAATCTATTTTGTTCATATATTTTATATAGGCCCATGAGGAAGACGGTCTGAAATAATATATTTCTATAATATTGTTGATTTTGGGGTATTGGCCTTCTGTTTCAGATGCTTTAGAAACAAAGTTTACGGAACTTATCCCCGCGAGAAGCATGAAAACGAATATTTTATATAACCATTTCATATAACTCCGATTTAAGATTCAGTCTGACAAATATTCTATTTCTTTATATCCATATAATAGGAAGGAACTTCTTTCCTTTTCGGAGGTATTACTTCCAGTCTTTCCCAGATAAGATAATCTCTTTTCCGGGCATATTTCCGTATTATTTTCTTTACATCTTCAGGAATGGCTTTTTCCCGGTCCTCTCCTAATTTCCAGTCACGCTCAAAGAGATAATCCTTGATCTTGTCATAGTCCTCAGATCTGTGGTCGATTCTATATGATACCGAGAGTTCCATCAGCTCGCCATTTTCTATGCGTTTGAAAATTCTCGGGTAAATAAGGCCTGAAAATCTGTCACGCGCCACCGATGATGTGTCAGAAAGAACCTTGACATTCGAGTAATTAATTTTCTTGTCCTTGTAATCGCCCCAGTCGGTATATTTGCAGGCCGCAGGATAAGTATATATTATATCGTCCTCTTCCTTATATGCGCCGGTAAGATTGTTGCCTAAAACATCGTAGAATTCAAATGTTTTGGTATAGGGAAAGAGTATAAGGAATTCTATCTGAGGTTCGGGCGTGTCACTCTCCAAATGGGATTCGTCTAAATATTGGTCAATTAGAGAATAGTCGACCTGATGGCAATAAATTTCCATAACATCGTTAATGTCGGGCAATGAATCGCCTCCAAAAACGCGTGAAAATCCATCAAGATTAACAACCGCGACCAATGCTGATAAAATCAGCCATCTAAGGATATTATTTCTTTTCATTTTCATTTCTCTTTTTGGGTGTATATAATTCTCCATTCGCTTTAAAACAAGCAGAATTGTCATCTGACAATTTTTGGAGATATTTATTAGAATATTCGGGTTTTA
>CAYZFL010000234.1:0-1925 GCA_964477785.1 uncultured Bacteroides sp. | reverse complement strand
CCGGAGAGCATATCGAAGGTTTTGAAACCGGATATTGCAGTTACTGATTCCGATATTTCATCTTTCCACAATGAGAAGTCAATTTTAACCTCCCTGCCAAGCAGCCATTCCTGTGGGTCAGGAGCACCTTTGACCAAAATATCGTTTTCCGAATCAAGGCACATTTGAATTGTCGGCTCAGAATACTCCGGCATAATCGGTAATGCTTTTATAGTTTCATATTGCTGTCCGATAAAACTCGAATAGTATCATAACGTATTGCTCGAACGCTGAATTTACGGCGTTCGAGTCTGTTTTTCCATTTTATAAGCCCCCTCAGTCAAACAGCGATGGTTCGGGAGGCGATTCCGAAGCCTGAGAAAGAATGATTTCCCACTCTTTTTCAGGGTTGTTGAAGAGGCTGTAGAAATCAACGTAGTACATCAAAGTTATCCTGACCATAGTAGCCAGTCCTGAGAAACTCCATTGGCGTTTCAATCCTTTCTGCATCACCATCAGCAGCAGGTTTGCTATCAACGTCACCCATATCTGAATCTTGATGGCGTTGGCGCTTTCGCCATAGAAGTATTTCAGCGGAAAGTTCTGCTTCATCTGCCAGAACAGCAGTTCGATTTCCCATCGCTGGCGGTATATGGCGACAATCTCTTCGGGATCGGATTACATATCGTTGGTAAGAAGCGATATAAGTTTGCGCTTTTTGACATCCACATAAGTGATTATCCGCGATTTATGGCGTATCGTTTCCCCTCCTTTGTTTTGTTTTATGAACTCCACCTCCTGTATCCTGACCTCCATAAGACCGGCCGGAGTCTGATACATGATATCTGACAACATTCTGTATTTCAGATCCTTCTTCATTTTGGTGACGTATATCACACCGCGTTGCGTAAGTTGCTCGATCTTCTCATAGTCGATATAAGCGCGGTCCATGGCCATTATGTCGCCCTTGGAGAGCGATGAAGGCTTGAGCATGAACGAGTCGTTTGTGGCTGCCGATGTAAACTTTATGTCGGAGGGAACGCCCTCGTTGGCGTGTATGACCGTATGAACCTTTATTCCCCCTTTCTTCCTGCCGGTCTTTGGATGCCGTCCCACGCCTTTGAACAGCAGATTGGAGAACAGAGTTATGGTCGTGGAGTCTATGATCTGAAGACGTTTCATCCATTTGGGGGCCTTTCCGCTCCGGCTGTCCGAGGAAAGGACTTGACGGTAAGTGGCGTATAAATCGCGGTATATGGACTCGAATATGGCTTCGGAGCGTCTTTTATTGGCGTCTGCAAGCGTGCTGCGTCCGATTCTGAAGTTTATTCCGAGGTGCGCCAGCTTGTGCGTCTCTGCAAGCAGAGAGGTAGTATCTCGCGTAACGAATCGAATCACATGATGATGGCATAAAGCATCACCACCAGATGAATCCAGCAGTTGAAGCGCTTTGTATAACGCTCTCCGCTTTTTTCGCGGCTGAACTGAAGAATTTTTGACTTGTCAAGCAATTTTATCACCTGACCATAGAGCGGCTGTCCGCTAAAATGACTATTTTTGCGCATTGGTTATTGTTGATTTTTGGCGAAACCAAAATAACCAAAAAGGACTGACTCCTGCAAATGGAATCAGTCCTAATTTTATCTCGCTTCAAAAAGTTTTATCGGACAGCAATAAATGTATATGGACTGTTTCTGCTATTTGCTATATGCTGACGGCTTTGCGATGGAAGAGATTGTCAAGATGCGTCCGAGTATAATCCGGACTATCAAAGAGTTGTATCCATCTGTCGTAAAAGATTGAAAGCCTTATTTACCTTTTGATAGTATTGGTATTACTTTATAGAAACAATAAAGGCAACAACATGATTGAGTTACTTATCGTGGGAGGTCTTTCATACGGCTTTATGAAGCTCTGTAAAAAAGGCGGCAAGGCGATTGCCGACG
>CAYZFL010000233.1:0-1979 GCA_964477785.1 uncultured Bacteroides sp. | reverse complement strand
TTCGGCGGCACATCGCTGCTGATTATGGTGGGTGTTGTGCTCGATACCCTGCAGCAGGTTGAGTCGCACCTCATGATGCACCACTACGACGGCCTGATGAAGGAAGGTAAAATCAAGGGACGCACCACCGGTCAGGCATACTGATCAGCGTTTCACGATATGTAAGATCAGGGTAGGGGCCTAAAGGCTCCGCAACCCTCAGCGATAAAGCCCTCATGACGTCTTCATTCCACACCGGTGGAGTGAAGGCGTCGCGACGGCAATAAAGCAAGCAGATAACCGAGGCCGTTCAGGCCCGGCTCATAACTTTAAAACTTTTAACCTCTGATGATATACCTTAAAACGGCTGAAGACATCGAGCAGATGCGTAGTTCCTGTGACCTTGTCAGCCGCACCTTGGGCGAACTCGCCAAGTGGGTTGCACCGGGCATCACTACTCAGCGCCTCGACACAATAGCCAGGGAATACATTTGCGACAACGGGGGTCGTCCGACATGCCTCGGCTACGAAGGATTCCCGGGCACCCTCTGCATAGAGGTAAATGAAGTAGTCGTTCACGGCTTCCCTTCCGCCTATACCTTGCGGGAGGGCGATATAGTGGGACTCGACTGCGTGGTTGAAAAAGACGGGTTCAACGGCGATCAGTGCTATACCTTCCCGGTAGGCGAGGTTGACCCCAGAGTGCTCGATCTCTGTCGCACCACCAAGGAGTCGCTTTATGTGGGTATCGAGGCATGCCGCCCCGGCCACCGCATCGGTGACATCTCAAACGCCATTCAGAGCTATTGCGAGAGACGCGGTTATACCGTAGTGCGTGAGCTCTGCGGTCACGGTATAGGACGTCACATGCACGAATCGCCCGAGGTGCCCAATTATGGACGCCGTGGATGCGGAGCACCCATCAGAAACGGTCTCTGCATTGCCATCGAGCCTATGATCAATCTCGGCAGCCGCAATATCGTGGTTGAAAGCGACGGCTGGACATGCCGCACCAAAGACCGCAAACCTTCGGCCCACTACGAGCATACCTGCGCCATAATCAACGACGAGACCCAGGTGCTCACAACCTTCGACTACGTAAAAGAAGCTCTCGGCGACAGATTTATCTGATATGGTCGGCCGGCCTTAAGCAACCGGTACGACCGGCGCGTCTGAATAACCGCGTGCGCCGGGTTTATTTAAAATCAAAAACACATCTCAGAAAACAGAAACACCCAAACATCAAAGCATGGCAAAACAAGCAGCTATCGAACAAGACGGCACCATAGTGGAGGCCCTTTCCAATGCAATGTTTAAAGTAGAATTGGAAAACGGTCACGAAATCACCGCCCATATCTCGGGCAAGATGAGAATGCACTACATCAAAATCCTTCCCGGAGATAAGGTAAGGGTTGAAATGTCGCCTTACGATCTTTCCAAAGGACGCATCGCCTTCAGATATAAATAAGAATCCCTCCCGACGTCTTTGAGAGCACATGCATGGGCTCGGAATCAAAGGCGTGACAGGGCATGAAAAATGGTGTGAAAAAAAAATTGGAATAAAAACTTTCATTTTCAGCAAAATAGGCTGATTATTTGATAAAAAATTCCTATCTTTGCACCCGCAAAGTGTGCCTGCATGGCTGCACGATGCGGTTTTATGAAGAGTAACGCGCGTCCGGAGGCCCTCCAAGTCTTTGGGCGAGATGTGTTTAAGTTTTTGAATAATAAATATTTAACACTAAAAGATATGAAAGTAAGAGCATCAGTAAAAAAACGCAATGCGGACTGCAAGATCGTGCGCCGCAAGGGTCGTCTTTATGTGATCAACAAAAAGAACCCCAAGATGAAAATGCGTCAGGGATAAACCGTAAACCGAAAATTTCCTGAAAAAGTATTAAAAACAAACTAAAGAAGACCAAAAAGTCAAAGTCAAAAAACAAACATGGCAGTAAGAATCGTGGGAGTTGACCTCCCCCAGAACAAAAGAGGTGAAATCG
>CAYZFL010000232.1:0-2006 GCA_964477785.1 uncultured Bacteroides sp. | reverse complement strand
CTTCGAGTTGATGAGCTCGATGAGGTATTTAATGATGGCGATGATGTCTTCCTTGGTGAGCACCTTCACATCCATCGATGTGGTGAGGCCCAGTTTCTTGTTGATGCGGTAGCGGCCCACGTCGCCGAGGTCGTAACGTTTTTCGGAGAAGAAAAGGTTAGTGATGACCTCGCGTGCCGATGCATCATCCGGCGGCTCCGCGTTGCGAAGCTGTCTGTAGATATATTGAACGGCCTCCTTTTCTGAATTGGAGGTATCTTTCTGAAGTGTGTTGAAGATAATGGAGTAGTCGGAGGTGTTTGCGTCTTCCTTATGGAGAAGCACGCTCTGCACACCAGCTTCGAGAATTTCGTCGATGTGATGCTCCTCGAGCACGACCTCGCGGTCGATGATCACGTCGTTACGCTCGATTGAAACTACCTCGCCGGTATCCTCGTCGACGAAGTCCTCGTTCCAGGTCTTGACGATTCTGGCGGCGAGCTTGCGGCCTACTGCTTTCTTGAGGTTGGCCTTGGTGGCCTTTACCTCTTCGGCAAGGCCGAAGATATCGATGATGTCCTTATCTGACTCGAGACCTATGGCACGGAGAAGAGTGGTTACGGGGAGTTTCTTCTTACGGTCGATGTAGGCATACATCACGTTGTTGATGTCGGTAGCAAACTCGATCCAGCTGCCGCGGAAGGGAATGATACGGGCCGAGTAGAGTTTGGTACCGTTTGCGTGTGTGCTCTGGCCGAAGAAAACGCCGGGCGAGCGGTGAAGCTGGCTTACGACGACGCGCTCGGCGCCGTTGATTACAAATGTACCCTTCTCGGTCATATAGGGAATCGGACCCAGATAAACGTCCTGTATATCGGTAGCTAAGTCCTCGTGGTCCGGGTCGGTACAGTAAAGTTTCAGCTTGGCTTTTAACGGTACGCTGTAGGTTAGGCCGCGCTCAAGACATTCCTCGATGGTGTATCTCGGCGGATCGATGTAATAGTCGAGAAACTCGAGTACAAAGTTGTTTCGGGTGTCGGCGATAGGGAAATTTTCGGCAAATACCTTGTAGAGACCTTCGTTGTTACGTTTCTCGGGCGGTGTGTCGAGCTGGAGAAAATCCTTGAACGACTTGAGCTGAACCTCAAGGAAGTCAGGATAAGGCAGAGGGTTCTTTACCGTAGCAAAATTAATGCGGGGTTTTTCTAAAGAAACTGACATCTACGATTTTTATTGGTTAAAAAGCCATTAAAATAAGCTGTTGTTAAAAAATCCTTTGAGCCTTAGAGAAATACTCATAAAAAATACTAAAGGATGAGGAGCATACCACGGCTGTGTTCACATTTATTCTGCCCGACAAAATTGAATTTTCGGGTAATTCAGACTCCAAATTAACTGAGCCGCGTAGCAAGGACCAATCCTGGCGGATGCTTATCTCAGAGCTTTCACGCCTCAAGGTCCAGAATGTAAATCGGGGAGCCGGACAGTTTACCGGATGCTTATCCAGGAGCTTTCACGGAAGCCGGCTAAATGGGAATCATAGCGGGATGCTTATCTGAGAGCTTTCACCGTGAATTCCCAGGGTTACCGTCATTTGCCGGGCGGATGCTTATCTCGGAGCTTTCACGCCGGAATTTTGACGTTATGGGGAAGGGAGAGAATAATGGAGAGATTTTTTAGATACAAAAGGTTAAGAACCCTCGTCAAGGGGATTCTTAACCTATTAGCCTGATATTCAGGTGTATTATTTGAGCTCAACTTCAGCGCCGACTTCTTCGAGCTGTTTTTTGAGAGCTTCAGCCTCTGCTTTGGGAAGGCCTTCCTTAACGGTGCTAGGAGCACCGTCAACGAGCTCTTTAGCTTCCTTAAGACCGAGACCTGAGAGTTCTTTCACGAGTTTAACGACTTTAAGCTTCTCAGCACCGGGAGCTTTGAGGACAACGTCAAAGTTAGTCTTCTCTTCTACAGCTTCACCAGCGGCTGCGGGACCGGCTGCAACAGCAACAGCTGCGGCTGCGGGCTCGATG
>CAYZFL010000231.1:0-2016 GCA_964477785.1 uncultured Bacteroides sp. | reverse complement strand
GAGTTGCAGTCGCGCTGGATATTGCCGATAACCTCGGAATAAACCTTGGTAGCGGTGTCGAAGCCGAATGAGGTTTCGATGAGCTCGTTTTTGAGGTCGCCGTCGATTGTCTTGGGGCAGCCGATAACCTGCACGCCTGCGTCGATGGCCTTGTAGTACTCGGCGAGCACTGCGGCGTTGGTGTTGGAATCGTCGCCACCGATAATTACGAGAGCCTTGATGTCGAGCTCTTTGAGGATTTCGAGGCCTTTGTCGAACTGCTCTTTTGTCTCGAGTTTTGTGCGACCCGAGCCTATGATGTCGAAGCCGCCGGTGTTGCGGTAGCGGTCGATGATGTCGCCTGTAAGTTCTTTATAGTTGTGTTCGATAAGTCCGGCCGGGCCGAGGAGGAAGCCGTAGAGGCGGCTGTTTTTGTTGAGTTTCTTGAGGCCGTCGAAGAGACCGGAGATAACATTGTGGCCGCCGGGTGCCTGACCACCAGAAAGGATGACGCCCACGTTGATAGCCGGGCCATCGGGAACTCTGGTGGTGTCGCGCTCAAAGGTGATTTCGGGAAGGCCGTAAGTATTGGGGAAGAGTTTAGCGATTTCTTCCTGGTCAGCCACCGACTGAGTGGGTTTGCCTTTTACGACTTTCACGGCGCCGGAAAGATTGACCGGCAATTTGGGCTTATAAGCAGCACGGGCTTTTTGCAATGTGCTAATTTCCATCTTCTTGATTTAGAGTTAATCGGTTATCAAAGTTTTTGCAAATTTACGCAAAATTGTTAATTCTGTCAATATACCGCGGATGCTTAAATCTAAAAAAATGCAAACGAAGCCTGTGACAATTGGGAATGAGGAATTAGCAATTAGTAATTAATTTCTGATTAGCTATTTAGCGGGTTTGCCATACAATGAAAAAACGGTAACCCGGATTGAATCCGGATTACCGTCGTATATGGGATTTCAGTGGAATGCTTATTCAGCAACAACCTCGAAGGGGAGCTCAACGATAACTTCGCGGTGAAGGTTGACTTTGGCGGTGTATTTGCCGGGTTCCTTCACGGGCTCTACTTCGATGATCTTGCGGTCGATTTCGTGACCGAGCTTAGCGAGCTCCTCGGCGATCTGAGCGGCGTTTACAGAACCGAAGATAGTGCCGGTTTCGCTCACCTTAGCGGGGATAACGATGCTGAGCTCTTTGATAGCTGCAGCTACAGCCTCGGCGTCGGCCTTGATCTTGGCGAGCTTGTGGGCACGCTGGCGCTGGGTCTCCTGGAGAACTTTAAGATTGGAGGCATTGGCGATTATAGCCTTGCCCTGGGGGATGAGATAGTTGCGGCCATAACCGTCCTTTACCTCAACAACGTCGTCCTTGTAACCAAGATTGCTGACGTCTTCTAAAAGTATAAGTTTCATGAGATGGAAAGTCTTTTTAGGTTATTTCATAAGGTCGGTTACATAGGGCAGGAGAGCGAGGTGGCGGGCGCGTTTAACGGCCTGTGCGACACGGCGCTGGAATTTGAGCGATGTGCCGGTGATGCGGCGGGGAAGGATTTTGCCCTGCTCGTTGAGGAATTTCTTGAGGAATTCCGGATCCTTATAGTCGATGTATTTGATGCCGAGGCGTTTGAAGCGGCAGTATTTTTTCTTTTTGTTATCTACCGACAGGGGGGTAAGATAGCGGATTTCTGAAGGCTGTGCCATTTTTATGAAAAATCAGAAATTACTCAGCGGGCTGAGCTTCGGGTTTGACTTCGGGTTGATTCTGGGGCTCGGCGGGAGCTGCGGCAGCTTTGGCGCGGTTCATGCGGCGCTTTTCAGCGTAAGCCTTTGCGTATTTGTCGAGACGGAAGGTGAGGAATCGAATCACGCGCTCGTCGCGGCGGAAAGCGGTGTCGAGTTTCTTCACTGTTGTGGGAGCGGCTTCAAACTCGATGAGCACATAGTAGCCGGTGCTTTTTTTAGCGATGGGGTAGGCAAGAGTCTTCAGGCCCCACTCCTCGGTAGCGATGATTTCGCTGTCTGCATCGGT
>CAYZFL010000230.1:0-2036 GCA_964477785.1 uncultured Bacteroides sp. | reverse complement strand
GGTCGCCGGAGTTGAGCATGGTGCGAGCGGTGGATATGTGTATCGAGCGAGCCATCAGGTATATGTGGGATTGAATTTGTCATTGAAGATGCCGGGAGTAAGCGGAGCCTCCATGAGCGGACGGTTGGCCGAGTGGCGCCATGTGAACTTTACCTTGTTGAGTTTTTCGTCGGTGTCGGAAAACTCGCAAGTATAGTCAGTAATGAGGATAGGCAGCATGGCGTCAAAATCGTTTTCGTAGACCGACATATCCGGGCCGTAAGGTATTTTGACCGAGGGCGAGGTCAGCATTTGCTCGACCTGCAAGCACTCGTCGGCGGTCAGCGGGCCGCTCTCGACCTCGTACTCTTTGGAGTGCGTGATGTCGTAGAACTCCGAGGTCTTGCCGAGCAGTGCCACGGAGCGGTCCGACTTGACCTTTTCGGTTGTGGTGCGCGGCATAGATATATGTTCGGGCACTCCGAAGCAGTTCAGATAGTAAATTGGAACGATGCCGTCGAGGTCGGGGTCGATGAAGAACGTAGCGGAGCGGTTGCTGCAACGGACGGTCACGGACTGGAGCACGGGGTTCTCGACTTTGGCGCGGTCGCGTAGTTTGTCAACGACGGTATCGAGCACGACAAATTCCATCATAATGCCGTTGATGTGTGCGATTTGGCCGTTGCCAGACTGAACGTATTGATATGTGCGGCGTTTGCCGTCATCATCAAGGTAAGTGACATAGACACGAACCATAGCACTCTCCCTTTCGGTGGTGTACCACGAAAGATTGATGAAGCTGTGCGGCGCGAGACGTCGCGAGCGCGTCAGCGTCAGAAAGTTCTCGCGGAGCCAGTCGGTCGGGTCGGTAAGGCCGGTGGTCTTGTCGCAGTAAAGGACGGTAACGACGGAGTCGGTGTAGTCCATCTCGTCCTCGCCGACAAAAGCCTCGATGTGAATTTCGCAGAAATTACCGTCGGTGTTACCGGCCATGAAGTGCTCGATGATTGAGGAAATGTCGGACACGACAACGTAGCCGTCGTTGGCGTAGTAACGGCCTTCAAGCAGCCGCTCGCCGTTGGCGACGAGCCGGAAGTCAACGGCCTCGTGGTCGGTGAAGATAGAGATGTCGGGCAGGTCGCTCGACAGAGCTATTGTTGGAGTATAGAAGCCAAATCGTATCATACCGCGAAGTTACGCGCGTATGAGAGTGGGAGAAAAGACACATTCAGGGCAACTCGGATGTCGCGGGAGCGAACCTGCCCGAAGCACAGCGATTGCGGAGGGCTTGCCCTGCCACGGCAAAAATTTAGGCGACTCCCCAAAGGGAGCCGCCGATCTGCGGAGAAATCCCGGCTTATTCGTCGGGATTTTCGCCTCGCTTCATGGCGAGGACCCGCAGCGCGTTGTGCGACTGAATGATGATTTGGTTGACAGCGCGGAACTGCTCGTCTTCTTCGAGAAGTTTGAGCTGACGCTTGAAGCCTGGGAACTGCGCTCCGAAAGCGAAGCTGATTGCTCTGGCTGCGTCATGTATGACTTGCAGCTCCTGTTCGGTGAACTTGTTGTAGTCGATTACTAACATTGTTTAGGATTTAGAGGGTGAACGATTCGTGAGTATTGTGGTCGAGATGAGAGATGCGCAGTGTGTAGTTTTCGGCGCCGTGCCGGTATTCCACGCGGACAAAGGTATCGCCGTCGCGCCAACAGTAGAAAAGACCGAGCCGTATGGCCTCGAAGTCGTTGTCGGCATAGAAGTCCCATTTGCCGGTTGTTGTGATGCAGGTATATTCTCGTTGCATGGTCGTGAAGTTTAGGGTTAGACTTTCGGGGGAAAGCAAGAGAGGCTTACGCCTCCCTTGCGGCCTCGAACTGGAGGCGTTCGTAGATGGTTTGGGAAATGGTCGCTCCGTAGCGGGCTTTGAGCAGGTGCATGTAACGGATAGCGCTCTTGGCGGTCTTGCAGCCGCAGCCGACGTTGTCTTTGGGGGCCACGCCCTTAAAGTAGACGTACCAGCGGTCGAACTTGCGCTGAGCCACGATGAGCTTGGGAGTGA
>CAYZFL010000229.1:0-2070 GCA_964477785.1 uncultured Bacteroides sp. | reverse complement strand
CAGCGCGCCACGTTCGGGACGTGGAGGTCGGAAGTTCGAGTCTTCTCACCCCGACTGCAATTTAAATGGGTTTAACTCAGTGAGTTAAACCCATTTAGTTTTCAAGTTCAGTTGCGTACTATGACGGATCCGCTACCCTGATGGTTGGCGAGGACAAGCACCTCGGCAATCTGCACGTGAAGCGGAGCCTGAGCGGCATAAAGCACTACGTCGGCGATATCGGCTCCGGTGAGAGGCTCGATACCTTTATATACATTGTCGGCTCGGTCCTTGTCGCCATGAAAGCGCACACGGCTGAAATCGGTCTCCACCAGGCCCGGCTTTACATTTGTGACGCGCACGTTAGTGGCGGCCAGATCGATGCGCAGGCCGTCGCTTATGGTCTTGACGGCCGCTTTTGTGGCGCAATATACGTTGCCTCCGGCATAAGCGGCATCTCCGGCCACAGAACCTATATTGATTACATGACCGCGGTTGCGGGCAACCATGCCGGGAACAATCAGACGGGTCATCGTAAGGAGACCTTTGATGTTGGTGTCGATCATCGTATCCCAGTCGTTGAAGTCACCTTCGTATTCCGGTTCGAGACCAAGGGCGAGGCCTGCATTGTTTACAAGGACGTCAATTTCGGCGAATTCCGTAGGTATGGAAGCCACGGCTTTTTCTGCGGCTGCACGGTCGCGCACGTCGAAGCAGAGAGTTATGACTCCGGCGCCTTCCTTGCGAAGCTCCCCGGCCAATTGCTCAAGAACCTCGCGACGGCGTCCCGTGATGATGAGATAATAGCCCGCATGGGCAAACTTGCGTGCACATTCCTTGCCGATGCCGCTGGTGGCACCTGTTACCATTGCTATTTTTTTCATGATATAAACGTTTTAAACGATACAAATTTAGCAGAAAAAACGGTTTCCACACAATATTCCGTCAAGAAAACATCATAACGATTTATGCCTGAGACCGATCCGAGAGGATTAAAACTTTATGGGTTTCGTGATTGTTGTTGATTAACAAGCGTTTTGAATAATGTAAAGCTGTCAGAAAAGAATGAACAAAAGTGTGAAGGGTAACCTGGCGATGATTGCCACCAAAACTATATCGGGTCTTAATGAGAACGCCTTGAGATACCTGCTGCCCAGATGGATGTCGGCAAAGAGCGGTGTTTTCCTGCGCCTTTCTATAGGGGGGCTCATACTCTGGCTGATAAGTTTGTTTCAAAGAAAAACATCGGTCAGGGCCACATGGAAAGAGCGGTTTATACTATTAGGCTTAGGAGCCTTCTTCGTATTCGGCTACATGTGGAGTCTTAACGAAGGGCTGTGCTATACCACTCCCGTGTCATCATCTATTTTCATCAGCATGCAGCCGGTTTGGGTCTACATCATTGCCGTTGTGTTTATGCATGACAGATTTACTGCGCGCAAAACCTTTGGCATTCTTCTTGGCTTAGGAGGCGCCCTCGTATGCATTCTTACACAACAGAAGTCGGACATAGCCACCGATCCTCTTAAGGGGAACATGCTGTGCCTCACATCCTCATTGCTTTAGTCCGTATATCTCGTTCTCGAGAAACAGGTGCTAAACCGCAGCCTCGATTCCCTCACTGTGAGCAAATGGATATTTCTGGGAGGTACAATAAGTTCATCGATATGCCTATGCTTCGCGCCATGGTATGCCCCGGTATTTGGACAAGGTCTGTTTTCCACTCCCATGCTTGTTCTAATGTTTGTCTGTGTATTCTCTTCCGCCATAGGCTATCTGTTGGTAACAATAGGTCTTAAGGAACTCACCCCTACAACAGTTGCAATTTACGGCTATCTAATACTAATAGTCGCCACCGTCACAAGTTATATCCTCGGACAGGATCGTTTTTCATGGTGGCAGATGCTCTCGATAGCCCTTATCATCGTATCCGTTTATATGGTAGAGATAGCCGAGATGAAAACATCGGCCTCTGTAATTAAACATTGAATTAAACCTAAATATAATACCAAAAAAACTTTTAAATAATGAATTATTAATGTCCGATAAAACATAAAAAGGAGAGTCCAACATATTGAAACTTAGAATTAG
>CAYZFL010000228.1:0-2073 GCA_964477785.1 uncultured Bacteroides sp. | reverse complement strand
GAAGATGAGTCTACATGGAAAGACATTAGAATAGATACAATCATAGATGAGGAAACCGGCAAAAAATACCGTGTAATCGGGGCTATGACAATTTATTTGAATAAAGAGTGCATCACCCCATCCTTTTTAGGCTCCTTGACGCACATGAAAGAACTGAGAATTTATGCATGCAGCGGAGCTTATTTTCGACCCAGGGCTGTGCCGGCCAATCTAACGACCCTTATTGTTGACCGTCTTGATTCAAATGACTCGGGATTAATTCTTCTTAATGAGAAAGGGTCTAATAATTATGTAGCCGATTTTGGTCTCAGAACATTTGAGAAGCGGCTGGAGATTCATGGAGTAAAAATGAAGGATATTAAATGGAGGTTTGATTACGACTCTGAAGTGGATTTGTCAGGCAATTGCTTAACCGGAGATGTTACCTGGGAATATAGCCAGTTCAAGAAACATGCCAATCTAAGTAATAACAACTTCACATCCATGAATATCAGCGTTCACCAGTTCCCCATTCTGAAATATCCGCCGAATCTTCAGAACAACAACATACCAATTCCTGAAGAGTGGCTAAAGACGGAATTCTGGAAGGAGAATCATGATAAGTTCAAAGGTAATCCGGGATACAGACCGCCGGAGGATTAAAATTGAATATTTCAGCATCAAGGCTGTCCTGATTACGGGACGGCCTTTTTATGTTATTAGCAATTCAAGTGAAACAGGTCATACCTGAAGCCAAAGAGAGTGAATCGGCGATGGAGATAAGACGACGGGAGAGGGTCATCTTGCAGGGCTGAGAAATTAGTTTGCGCTTCATGCCGCGAAATTAAGACGCGGAGAGGCTGGAAAATACTATGAAAAATGAAACATAAAAACAAAAAAATATAAAGGACATAAATTTTAGAACATAAGGGCAGAAGTGCAAAAGGACAGAAGAATTTGAGGGATAGGAAGATAAAGAAAAGAAGGTTTTTCTTGCGAAAAACGAGGAAGGACAGAAGGTTTTGGCCCCGAGAACCAGAGAACCAAAGGGTTTGAGGCGGAGAATAATGTGAGACGTTGACGTGGGGCGCGCTGGGTGCACCCCAGCCCCTATCGGGCGAGCCCGGACAACAGCGGGCGATTTCCCGTCAACGATTTCCTCTTCAAATTTCCTCAAAACTGCACAAAATAAGGTTGTTGTGCAGAAGTTTGGTGAAATAGCAAATTAATAGTAATTTTGCATTATTAAGCGCAAAAAGCGCTTTCTCTTATTGTGCCCTTCAATAAAGGCATATTTTTACTTTTGAATATTACAATGAGCAATACAAATCTTAGCGAACAGGAACAACTGAGACGCGCCTCGATGGAGGCCTTAAGAAACAGAGGTATAGAACCTTATCCGGCAGCTGAATTCAAAGTCACCGGTCATAGCCGCGAAATAAAGGAGAATTTCAAGGACGGCGAGGAGCCGCGCCGCGAAGTGGCCGTGGCCGGCCGCATCATGACCCGCCGCATCATGGGCAAGGCTTCGTTTGTGGAGCTTCAGGACGCAGACGGCCGCATTCAGCTCTATATCTCGCGCGACGAGATATGCCCCGGAGAGGACAAGGACCTCTACAACGTTGTGTTCAAGAAATTGCTCGACATAGGCGATTTCATCGGCGTGGAGGGGTATGTGTTCCGCACCCAGACCGGCGAAATTTCCATCCATGTGCAGAAACTCACCGTACTCGGCAAGTCGCTTCGTCCCCTTCCCATCGTGAAATTCAAGGACGGCGTGGCCTACGACGGCTTTGACGACCCCGAGATGCGCTACCGCCGCCGCTATGTGGACCTGGTGGTAAACGACGGCGTTAAAGAGATATTTATCAAGCGCACCAAGGTCTACAACTCTATGCGCGAGTATTTCAACTCAAACGGCTATATGGAGGTGGAGACCCCGATACTTCAGGCCATACCCGGCGGTGCATCGGCCCGTCCCTTCATCACCCACCACAACGCCCTGGACATACCCCTCTACATGCGTATCGCCGACGAGCTTTACCTCAAGCGCCTCATCGTGGGCGGCTTCGACGGCGTGTATGAGTTCTCGAA
>CAYZFL010000227.1:0-2094 GCA_964477785.1 uncultured Bacteroides sp. | reverse complement strand
ATGCTCACCGTCTCTATCAAGCATCCCGACTCAGAGGCTTTCATCGACGCCAAGATGACCGAGGGCAAGGTGACCGGCGCTAATGTCTCGGTAAGAATCGACGACGACTTCATGCGCGCAGCAGAAGCCGGTCTCAAATATACCCAGACCTACCCCATCGACTCCGAGAACCCCATGGTGAAGAAGGAAATCGATGCCGCGGCCCTCTGGAAGAAGATAATACACAACGCCTGGAAATCAGCCGAGCCCGGCGTGCTCTTCTGGGATACAATCACCCGCGAGGCTCTGCCCGACTGCTATGCCGACCTCGGTTTCAAGACCATATCGACCAATCCGTGCGGCGAGATTCCCCTATGTCCCTACGACAGCTGCCGCCTGATGGCCGTCAACCTCTACTCATACGTTGAGAACCCCTTCACTCCGGAAGCGAAGTTCGACTTCGACCTTTTCCGCGGGCATATCATGGCTGCCCAACGCATCATGGACGACATCATCGACCTCGAGATGGAAAAAATCGACACCATCCTCGCCAAAATCGAGGCCGACCCCGAGACCGAGGAAGTGAAATACACCGAGCGTCATCTCTGGGAAAAAATCAAGGCCAAGACCCTCAAGGGGCGCCGCACGGGCGTAGGTACAACAGCCGAAGGCGACATGCTCGCCGCCATGGGCCTAAAATACGGCACTCCCGAGGCTACCGAATTCTCCGTCAACGTTCACAAGCAGCTCGCCCTGGCCGCCTACCGCTCGTCGGTAGAGCTAGCCAAACAGCGCGGCGCTTTCGAGATTTTCGACGCCGAGCGCGAGAAAGACAATGTATTCCTTCAGCGCATCGCCGAAGCCGACCCCGAACTTTTCCGCGACATGCAGATTCACGGGCGCCGCAACATCGCCTGCCTCACCATCGCACCCACAGGCACCACCTCGCTGATGACACGCACAACTTCCGGCATCGAGCCCGTGTTCCAGCCGGTCTACATGCGCCGTCGCAAGGTTAACCCCAACGACAAAGACGTGCGCATCGACTATGTCGACGACACGGGCGACGCTTTCGAGGAGTTCATCGTCTATCATCCCAAGTTCATCGACTGGATGAAGGTAAAGGGTCTCGACACCGAGCGCAAATATACCCGCGAGGAAATCGACAACCTCATCAAGATATCTCCCTACGGAGGCGCGACTGCAAACGATATCGACTGGCTCGAGAAGGTCAACATGCAAGGCGCGATCCAGAAATGGGTCGACCACTCGATTTCCGTCACCATCAACCTCCCCGCCGACGTCACCGAGGATGTAGTTAACCAGCTCTACCTCCAGGCCTGGAAAGTTGGCTGCAAGGGCTGCACGGTTTACCGCGACGGATGCCGCTCCGGTGTGCTCGTCTCGCTTGAGAAGAAACCCGAGGAACCCAAGCTCGCCGACATTCACCCCCATGTGCTCAAACGCCCCATCGAACTTGAGGCCGATGTGGTTCGCTTCCAGAACAATAAGGAGAAATGGATTGCTTTCGTGGGTCTGCTCGACGGACGTCCTTATGAAATCTTCACCGGTCTTGCCGATGACGATGACGGTATCTTCTGCCCCAAGTCGGTCACCAAGGGTAAGATTATCAAGGCAATCGACGAGAACGGCAACAAGCACTACGACTTCCAGTTTATCAACAAACGAGGCTACAAGACCACAATCGAGGGCTTGTCTGACAAGTTCAACCCCGAGTACTGGAACTATGCCAAGCTCATCTCCGGTGTGCTCCGATACGGCATGCCTATTGATCAGGTGCTCAAACTGATTTCCGGTCTGGAACTCGACTCACAGTCGATCAACACATGGAAAATGGGTGTTGAGCGCGCGCTCAAGAAATACCTTCCCAACGGCACCGCGGCCAACGGACAGAAATGCCCCAACTGCGGCAACGAGACGCTCATCTATCAGGAAGGTTGCCTCATCTGCACTTCCTGCGGCACAAGCCGCTGCGGATAAAACTTTCGCGACAAATCATAATCATGGATTTTAGTATTTTAAAAATCCCGATAGTATAACTCACAAAGATGTGTCGGGACTATAGTGATGCAATATCACGGCGATATTTCCGGC
>CAYZFL010000226.1:0-2095 GCA_964477785.1 uncultured Bacteroides sp. | reverse complement strand
ATTTCGCCGGATGCGCCGTGGTGGTAAGCCACGACCGCTGGTTCCTCGACCGCATATGCACACACATACTCTCTTTCGAAGGTGACGGCAAGGTTGTGTTCTTCGAAGGCTCATATTCCGACTACGAGCAGTTTAAGAAAGACCATAACGGAGGCAAGGAACTTCCGCGCCGACGCTACCGCAAGCTTATGGCCGACTGAAAAACGTAAGTGAAACGATAAAAAACATATCCGGGCATATCAGGACGCAACGGCGTTATGGTATGCCCGCCATGTTTTGAAGCAAACATTTAAAATATTGGATGACAGGCACCCGCGGAAGATGTATAAACCATAATCCCAGCACGTATGTTTCTTTATTAATGCGGTTAGAATTAAATCAACAGCCCGTTCCGACATGCTACATATCATACTCTATGCCATAGTGCCAATATTTGTGGTGATGCTCGCAGGATACATAGCCGGCAAAAAAGGTGCGTTTACTTCAGGCGACTCAAAGAAATTCAATAAGGTGGTGCTCGATTTCGCGCTGCCCTCCGCCCTCTTCGTTTCGATAGTAAAGGCCTCCCGCGAGACGCTTGTGGCCGACCTGCCAATGGCCGGAGCATCTACCCTTGCGATTATGGGTTGCTTCATGGCCGTCTATTATGTATTCAGGCTGTTCAAGGGTAACACGGGCGCCGACGCGGCTGTCTCGGCCCTGATCAGCGGTTCGCCCTCGATAGGATTCTTAGGCTTCGCCGTACTTGAGCCCATATTCGGCACATCTCCTTCCGTAGCACTGGTAGTGGCAATTGTAAGTATCGTGGTCAACGCCATAGGCATACCCGTAGGCCTTTCGCTGATGAATGCCTCGCTTGCCCGTCAAAACCCCGGTGCAAAAAAACACAGCCCGTGGAAACCCGTACTCAAGGCCCTCTCACAGCCCGTCGCCTGGGCACCGATTCTTGCCGTGATGTGGGTAATGGCCGGCATACCCTGGCCGAAGGAACTGAGTCCGTCGCTCGACCTCATGGCACAGGCAAATGCCTCGCTTGCCGTGTTCTCTGCCGGCGTCACACTCTCGACAATCAAAGTTGGCATCAACCTCCAGGTAATCACCGGCTCGGTTATGAAAATGATATTAATGCCCGCGGTGGCCCTTGGCTGCGGACTGCTGTTTAACCTGCCTCCCGAGGGCGTTAAGATGCTTGTCGTGGCCTGCGTTTTGCCCCCTGCATTCTCGGGAATAATCATCGCCGACGAATACAACCGATATATTGCGCCCGGCACCTCTTCACTTACGCTGAGCATGCTGCTCTTCGCAGTGTTCTGCCCTTTGTGGTTATGGATCGCCGGTCTTGTGGTGGGCTGATACCGACGGGAGAAAGAAGAGAATAACGAGCAAGCCATTCTGCATTTTACATTCTTTTACAGTAATACATATTCCGAAAGCTAAATTTCACTACATTTAACCGTTTGTGCTTATTTTTAAATTTCATTTGCAATATTTTACTAAGATTAAACTAAAAATATTTTCACAATATAAAAACTATATCTACTTTTGAAGCCTGAATAGGCGGCTTATGCGCAGGCGGCTTCCAAAGCCATACGCCACAAGCCCCCGAAGTCATTTAGTTCCTACTATAACGGCTTCTTATTTTGAATCTTATAATAAAAAATAACCAAATCAACAGCAATGAAAAGCAAAGTAAAGCCTGCAAATGGTAAACTCGGCGTCATGGTAGTAGGTTGCGGTGCCGTAGCCACTACATTCATGACCGGCGTATTAATGACCCGTAAAGGTCTTGCCAAGCCCATCGGCTCAATGACACAGTATGACAAAATCCGTGTGGGCAAAGGCCAGGACAAAAAATATCTCCATTACAAGGACATCGTGCCCATCGCCGACCTCAACGACATTGTATTCGGCTGCTGGGACGTTTATCCCGCCAACGCTTACGAAGCTGCAATCAACGCAGAAGTTCTCAAAGAAAAAGATATCAACCCCGTAAAGGACGAGCTCGAGAAAATCAAACCCCTCAAGGCCGCATTTGACAAGAACTACGCAAAACGCCTCGACGGCGACAACGTGAAAGAATGCAAGAACCGCTGGG
>CAYZFL010000225.1:0-2106 GCA_964477785.1 uncultured Bacteroides sp. | reverse complement strand
AACGACGGCTCCGTGACACGCCTCAACTTCAAGAGCGACTATACCGTAATCGAGCCCATGGCTACCGTGGCTCCCACTATGATGAACGTGCTCTACGCCGGCATCGACAACCCCGTGAGCATATCCGTACCCGGTGTGGCTATGTCGGGCATCACTGCTACAATGACCAACGGCACCCTTTCCCGCCGTGGCGACCTCTGGACCGCCCGTCCCCAGGCCATTGGCAAAGAAGCGGTAATCACCGTCACCGCCGATATCGACGGTCGCAAGACTCAGGTGGCAACCTCAAAGTTCAGGGTACGCAAACTCCCCGATCCCACTGCCTTCATCGCCTACCGCGACGCCCAGGGCAATCCCGAGCACTATAAGGGCGGTCGTCCTTTCTCAAAGTCGCTGCTCCTCCAGTCGCCCGGCATCGAAGCCGCCATCGACGACGGGCTGCTCGACACCAAATTCACCGTGAAGAGCTTTGAAACTGTCTTCTTCGACTCGATGGGCAACGCCATTCCCGAGGTGAGCGACGGCGCAAATTTCTCAAGCCGTCAGAAGCAGCAGTTCCAGCGTCTCTCGCGAGGCAAGCGTTTCTACATCTCGAGAATCAAGGCCGCCGGTCCCGACGGCACCGTACGCGACCTGTCGCCGGTGGAAGTCATTATAGGATAAGCAATTATAATTCTCAGAAATCAAGATATCATTCAATATAAAATGAAAATCAAGGAAATACAAAAACGGATGCTTAAATATGCGGGCCTCATAGCCGTGGCACTGACCCTTGCGGGCATTGCCGGCACCGAACAGGCCGCAGCCCAGTCGCGCTCCGAAAACACCGGTGTGAGCCGACGCTCAGCCGCCGACCGTCACCGTGGCGACAAGTCGGCCGGACCCGGAGTGACCGACCGCATGCAGCAGTTTTTTGAAAACGACGGCACTGCCGACGATTCCGAGCTCAAGTGGATGCGCGTCATCTACCGCGAGCTCGACCTCAACAAGGACGAGAACGCTCCGCTATATTTCCCCGAGGAGCCCGTCGACGGCAATGAGAATCTCTTCCGCATCATCATGCGCCTGCTGGCCTCAAACCAGCTCAAGGCATACGAGTATCTCGACGGTCGCGAGATTTTCACCGAAGAGTATCAAGTAAACGTGCGCGACATGCTCGACCGATTCCATATCCTTTACTCGCAGGCCAAGGGGTCGACCGAGCGCAATCCCAAATTCGACATCCAGGAGAGTGACGTGCCTGCCAACGAGATTCTCTCTTATTATATCATAGAACGCTATGACTACGACACTCGCCGCAACAAGCTCATGGCCAAGGTTCAGGCAATCTGCCCGGTGCTCCACCGCAGCGGCGACTTCGGCGGCGAGGCCGTGAAGTATCCCATGTTCTGGATCAAGATGAGCGACATCCGCCCCTGGCTCGCACAGCAGAACATCTTCACCTCCGATGACAACAACCTGCCCTCGTCGACTTACGACGACTACTTCACCCTCAACCGTTACAAGGGCGAGATTTACAAGACCCGCAACCTCAAAAACAAGTCCATGGCCCAGCTTTATCCGGACCCCGAGGCCATGAAGAAAGCTCAGGACAGCATTCAGTCTCGCCTCGACAATTTCGACAAGAAGCTCTGGGTGCCCGACCGCGAGGAGGTCATCGCCCAGCGCGAGGCCAAAGAGGCGGCCGAGAAAGGCGAGACAGTAAATCCCGACGAAAAGGCTTCGAAACAGCCCGTGCGTTCCACCAAGCGCTCTTCGCGCAAGACTTCAAAAGCCAAGGCTCCCAAAGTTAAAGAGAGTAAGGTAAAAAGCTCAAGCTCAAGCACAGCGACCAAGTCAGTCCGCCGCAGAAGGAAATAATGGTCCGTGCTTTCCCCCTAATTCAATTCCGGCTGGCAACATGGCATGAAGTGATTGTATAAAAATATTTCTCTTTTCCCGGCTCCGTAGTCTCAGGCCCCACAAGACCACAGACTTCGGAGCCATTCTTTGTCAAAGATTTCTATATCAGCGACCTTTACAGGTTCGTTTTTTGCCTTTGTAACAAAATTATAATATTAAATCTATTCCGAAATTATTACTGTCCGCTAAATTTTTTTGAGCGAT
>CAYZFL010000224.1:0-2129 GCA_964477785.1 uncultured Bacteroides sp. | reverse complement strand
TGCCGATGAGCATGCCGAAGCCGATGGGCACCAGCAGCATGGGCTCGAAGTTCTTCTTGATGGCAAGCCAGATGAAGAAGAGACCCACGGCCAGCATCACAAAGTTGCCGAACTGGGCATTATAGAAGCCGGTGAGGTGCCAGAACTGCTCCAGGTTTGATTGTAGAAAATCGCCGAATGACATATAGAAAATGTTTGTAGCAATTGGATTAATAAATGGTTACGGACGTTGGAAGCCGTAGATTATTCGATGGTGAGGAGCACAGCGCCTTCGAGCACAGAGTCGCCGGGATTTACGGCGATAGAGGCAACCTTACCGTCGCGGCCTGCCATGATGGAGTTTTCCATCTTCATGGCCTCGAGGATAACGACGGGCTGAGAGGCCTTGACTTCGTCACCGACCTTGACGTTGACTGAGAGGACGGTTCCCGGAAGGGGAGCTTTCACTACGCCTGCGCCGGCAGCGGCCTGGGGCTTGGCGATTACCTTCTCGCCGGAGGCGGTGCGAGGGGCGGGCGCGGCCTTGGGTGCGCTAACCACGGGCTTGATGCTCTTGGCTGTGTTGCCGGCGAGCTCTACCTCATAAGGTGTGCCGTTGACGGTTACCTGCACCTTGTTGTCATCGTCGATTTCACCGACACCAACGTTATAGTTGTTGCCGTTAATCTTATATTTGTATTCTTTCATTTTCATGACCTTGAATATTTATCTCTTTGACTGTGAATGATTTTGAATTATTTTCTGCGGGGCGCGTTACGCTGGAGTTCGGGCACCTGGCGAAGGTTGTAAATCTTGGAGCTCCAGGGGGAGTAAGCGCGTTTCACCTTGTTTATCGTTAGTACTGAGCTTTCCTTGTCGTGGGCGTTGAAATGCTCGTGCATGGCCATAGCGATAGCGGCGATTTCCTCGCCGGAATCGTGGCTTGTCTCGGCTTTCATCTCCCTGTCGGCAGGATTGAGGCCCTGCGAACGCATCTTGTTTGAGCGCGAGATGAAAGCGCCGATGCGGCCAATGCCGTAGAAGCAGAGACAGAGGACGAGAAGGGCACAGAACACGATGCACATGGCCATTAGGGTCATACCCCAGCCGTTTTCGTCACGTTCCTTGAACTCTTCGATTTTAGGATTCACACCCTTGATTACATTGTTGCCGCCGGGAGTGATGTAGAGACCTTTTGAGCCATCGCGCACCTGCCACTCGCCTACACCGTCCTCGGTGCGGGCAAACGACTGGTCGCGCTCCATCACGGGCACGGTCACGGAGTCAATGAGCACACCGCCGGCATCATAGATGGCAATCCAGTTGGGCTTAGAGGGGTCAAGGGTGAAATTTGTGTGGAATGTTCCTTTTTCGGCGCTACCGTCGGCAAAGAACACTGCAGTCTGACGCTTGCCTATGCGGGTGTTTTTGTCACCCAGGGGCACTGCATACATCTTGGGATTGGATGGGTCGGTGGTAAGGAATACCGATGAAATCTCAAGAGGGCCGAAATTGCTGTTGAAAACCTCGATCCATGCCTGGTGCATGCCGTATTCGTCGGTGATGGAAGTGTCGTTGGCAACCATCACTTCGTTAATTTTCAGGGCCTTGTGGCTCTGGGCCGAAACAGCGGAAACACCGAGCATCATCGCGGCTGCAATGATTATGGCTTTTAATTTCATTTTTGTGATAATTGGTTATTGTAAAACTACAAAATCATGACAAGGGGACGCGGCCCAATGCCGTGCCCCTTGCCGATTTATATTTCTATTTCCGTGAGCACTGCTGAAAGAATTTGCAGCGTGATCATCAGAGAGGAATGTTGCCGTGCTTCTTGGCGGGGTTGGTCACTTTCTTGGTGGCGAGCTGCTGAAGGGCACGGATTATGCGGAAACGGGTGTTGCGGGGCTCGATGACGTCGTCGATGTAGCCATACTTGGCGGCATTGTAAGGGTTGCAGAAGAGGTTGTTGTATTCTTCTTCTTTCTCCTTGAGGAATGCCTTGGGGTCTTCGGCAGTCTTGGCCTCTTTTGCATAAAGCACCTCAACTGCGCCGGCACCGCCCATAACGGCGATTTCAGCGCTGGGCCATGCATAGTTCATGTCGCCGCGGAGCTGCTTGCAGCTCATCACGATGTGGCTTCCGCCGT
>CAYZFL010000223.1:0-2136 GCA_964477785.1 uncultured Bacteroides sp. | reverse complement strand
TTGGCTGATGTTTAATATTATTTCTGAAACAGTTGATTTTTTGTCTGAAACAGCTAATATTTTTGTCTGAAACAATTAATATTTTCGCTCAAAAGAGACGAATATAAAATTAATTTATTAACTTTGCTAATCTTTCAAAACCAAAAACACGAAACTCATGGTCAAAATATTCAAAACATTAGCCGGAGCGGGCCTCATAGCCCTTTGCTCGGCAGTATTGTTCTCCTGCGGAGAGAAGAAAGACTACACTAAAGTAACTACCCAGTCAGAGCAGATAGGCAAATATCTCGAAGCGACCGTCTGTCCGCTCATCACAGCTTCCGAAGTGAGCTACACCGAGGGCAGCGACATTGTGCTTACCGCCGATTTAAACGGTAATTATATCAAAGCCGGGGACGTGACCAAACCCGTGATGAAATACTTCACATCGGTGATGATGTCGGAAAACAAAGGCAAAGAACTTGACGAATTTATCAATGCCCTCGCCGAAACAGAGACCACGTTGAAGGTGGTGCTCACAAACGGCGACGTTGTTGCCGACACTTTCGCCCTCTCCGGCGCCGATTTCAAAAAAATAGTAAAGACATCGCGCACGGAGATGAATCCCACCGAGGTGAAAAACGACATATGCCTTCTCTTCGACGGTCTCAAGCCTTTGATGACCGACTCGCTCAGCCGCAACGCCTCAGTCGAAATCTACACCGTGAAATTCCAGGGCGGATTTTTTGAGGTTAACATCATATTCCCCTCCGATAAGGACTTTTCCGCACTCAAGTTGCCCAATCTCAAAAGCCGCGCCATCAAGTTTTTCACTAATGTTTTCAGCGAATGGGGCGATCTACGTGAAACCGTATTCGGCATGATGAACGACCTTATGGCCGAGGGCATCACCGTAGCGTTCCGTGCCAAAAACTCAGACAAATTTCTCAAGACCACGCTCAAATGGAGCGATCTTTATTAATCCACAATATTTCCTCAATCCCTGCCGGGAGTCACAGGTCGGCAGCCGCCGCCCTTCCTTTCCGGCCTCATCAAGCAAAAATCCATAAATCAACATTATCATGAATATAGTAGACAGATTTCTCAAATACGTGAAATTTGACACCCAGAGCGACGACTTCACAAACATGACCCCCTCGACCCCGGGTCAGATGGTTTTCGCCAAAGCGCTTAAAGAAGAACTCGAAGAATTAGGGCTCGAAGAAGTGAGTCTTGACGAGAACGGTTACCTCATGGCCACCCTGCCTTCCAACATCGAAGACGGCAAAGAAGTGCCCACTATCGGCTTCATCGCCCACCTCGACACATCTCCCGACATGTCGGGCCACAACGTACGTCCCCGCATCCTCGACGACTACGACGGCGAGGATATCGTGCTCAACAAGGAAAAAGAAATCGTGCTCTCGCCCGATGAATTCCCCGAGCTACTCAACTATGTGGGCCAGCAGCTTATCGTCACCGACGGCACCACACTCCTCGGTGCCGATGACAAGGCGGGCGTGGCTGAAATCATCTCTGCTATGGAATATCTCATTGAGCATCCCGAAATCAAGCACGGCAAGATTCGCGTTGGCTTCAACCCCGACGAAGAGATTGGCCTTGGCGCACATAAATTCGACGTGGAGAAATTCGGCTGCAAATGGGCCTACACCATGGACGGCGGCGAGATTGGAGAAATCGAATATGAAAACTTCAACGCAGCTGTGGCCAAGGTAAAATTCAAGGGCCGCAACGTACATCCCGGATATGCCAAACACAAGATGGTCAACTCAATGCGCGTCGCTACCCAGTTTATGATAATGCTTCCCCGCTGGGAGACTCCCGAGCACACCGAAGGCTATGAGGGCTTCTACCACCTTACAGGTATCAAGGGTTCGGTAGAGGAGACCACCCTCACCTATATCATCCGCGACCATGACCGCGACCGTTTCGAGCGCCGCAAGAAAGAGCTCGAGCATCTTGCACGCAAGATCAACAAGGAATTCGCCGGCTGCTGCTCGCTCGAAATCACCGATCAGTACTACAATATGCGCGAGAAAATCGAGCCTATGATTCACATCATCGAGGTTGTCGAGCAGGCCATGAAACGTGCAGGCGTCACACCCCATGTGGTGCCCATCCGCGGAGGAACAGACG
>CAYZFL010000222.1:0-2166 GCA_964477785.1 uncultured Bacteroides sp. | reverse complement strand
ATTTCGTCTCGGCGCTCAGATATTACGTCGATTTTTGGGATTTTATAGATTAATCCGTCAATCATACACTTTGCATTCTAAATTTTTATTTCACACATTCCCGCCAGCCTCCGCTGTTGTTGTCGAGGTCGCCTGGTAGGGGCGAGGCCGCGCCCAATGTCACTAACTTAAGACTATATGCCACGTTTATAATTTGTAAAGGTGATATATTTGCCACTATTTTTAATAACACGTTTTATACGGGGAGAACTGCGTCCGGACCTTACTACAGACTGCATTCTTAAGAATATTTTAACGCAATATGTTAATTCTCTGTTGAATCTTCCGCGGCTCATCATCAGCGAATTGATCAGGGCGATCACGAAAGCCCATGTACAGTTCATATCTACCTGATATTTTCTTTTTGTCTTCCGGGAAGCAAGTTTTTTATTGGCCCCGATTCTTATAAGACTCCCCATGTTATACATCGTTATGGCAGCAAAGAAATCCTGCTTGATGCAGCATTCTCTGATGCCGCTGAAAATCTCTATCTGCAATTCATTTTTAGCCACGCCGATTTCTGTTTCCACATGCCAACGGAGATTATATGCCTCTATGATTTTATCGGCGGGGAATTTTTCGGGATCAAGGTCTGTTATTATGACAACCGGTTCCTCACCCTCTTTGCTGAACGGACTTCTGACCAGCCTTACTGACAGAGGCTCCGGTCTGGGGTAATCAATATCGTGTCGGTTTTTAGACAGACTAAGCACAACGGTCTGCTCTTTCAAGTTCGAATCCATGAATCGGGAGACCTGCCAATTGGTGTCACGCCTGGCCCGGATGACAAATCCCCCGGTATTTTTATGAAACCAGTTCATCAGACGGAGGCCCGGATAGCCTCTATCCATCACAAACACAGATGATTTCAGGTCCAGTGGAAAATCTTTCCCTGATAACAGAGACAGGACGGCGTTGTTTTCGGCAGTTCTGAACGGCTGAATTTCCGCCGAGACAATTGTACGGTTTATGAGATCTGTGACGAATGTGGCATGAGCCAGATTATGAACCCTGTCACATCGCTGTCTGTACTTTTTGCAAAGAGCCGGAGTATATGGCAGCGACAATTTAGTGCCATCAACCGCACATAGATATTTATCGCCTGCCCATTTTTGGAAAATTCCTTTTTCATCCGCTGTCTTCAGCAGCCATGTGTTCAAATCACGGAACAGCTCACTGGAAATATAACCGCGCCGTTTAATATAGGCTTCCGGGGTGGTCTGCGGTAGTTGTTCCTCTTCCAGAAATTCAATGACTTCAACAGAAAGAGTACGTCTGAAACATGACAGTATTGCCACTACAAGCAATCTGAATGTCCAGATTCTCACTCGGGTAAAGAGGTTTGCTTTCTTCCTGCGGCAGGAGCAAACGATATATTTTTGGCGTAGAGATTTATCATCACACAGTTCAACAATATGTTCCCTGAAAGCGTTAAAAATCATATGAATTGTATTTTCCATGATTGTTAATATTATTTGCACTTATGTGCTTGTGTTATTGTGATATAACAATCTGGAACAAAAATCGGACAAGCTGGTTGGTGACAATCGGCTTGTCCTTTTAAATGGTCTTTAGTCTTAAGTTAGTGACATTGAGGCCGCGCCTCGTGCGCCCCGCGGCGTCATTCTTCATCACTCTCCGCCTCAAACTTATGTCCTCACCAGTTTTTCGCAAGAAAAACCTTCTGTCCCTTATCTCCCTCTCCTTCAATCTCTTCTGTTCTTCTGCCCTTCTGCTCTTTTGTTAAAACTTTATGTCCTTTATATTTTTTTGTTTTTATGTTTTAAGGCTCTGGTTCTTTGGATCTCTGGTCCAAACCCTTCTGCCCTCGTTTTTCGCAAGAAAAACTTTCTATCCTTTATCTCCCTCATTCTAAAAGACTTATGTTCTTATGTCTTATGCCCTTATGTTAAAACTTTATGTACTTTCTATTTTTTTGTTTTTATGTTTCAATTTTCATCGTATATTTCTGCCCTTGTATTCCGTAATTTTGCGCCACAATGAAGCGCATCAAAACCATATCCCGGCCCCGCAAGATGACTCTTACCCGTCGTCTTATCTCCATCGCCGACTTTCAGCGATGGCTCGGCCGTCCCATGCGCTCATTTGAAATCAACCTCGTCCGTT
>CAYZFL010000221.1:0-2169 GCA_964477785.1 uncultured Bacteroides sp. | reverse complement strand
GATGAGCGATAAGGAGCTGAGATTCACCACCATGTCACCAGAGCACCGTATGCTCAAGCAGGTAGAGATCAGCGATGCAGCCGAAGCCGACCGCATCTTCTCTATGCTCATGGGCGAGGACGTGGGTCCACGCCGCGATTTCATCGAAGAAAACGCCAACTACGCCAACATCGACGCCTGATATCAGCGGGCCGTCACACCTTATATCAAAACCGGAAGAGTGTAAGTCTGGAATATCAGGCCCTCATCCGGTTTTGGCTTAAACAATTAATTCCAAACGATTAAAAGAAACGGCATTAAACACTGCAAGGACTTAAAATGTTTTAAAAGCGTAATGATAACGACAAATATCTCCGACATAAGTCTCGATTTGATTTTGCCACTTATCTGCGATTAAACTACAACTGACATCAAAACCATCTGAATCATGGCTAAGAATAATAAAAAACAGGCCTCATTGCTCGAAGCAGTCGACAATTTCATAATGAATCACGACGCCTCGACATTCAACTATAAAATTGTGTCGGCAGCCGTGGGCGCCAAACAGCCCAAGCAACAGCGTGCAGTGGCCATGGCACTTGCCGAAAAGGCATTTGACGGCGACATACTGGAAGTGGCACCCGGCAAATACAAGAAACCGGTAAGAAACACTCAGGCTACGGGTTATTTCGTACGCCGATCAAACGGCAAAAACAGTGTGGTCACCGACCAGGACGGCGAGGAACTGATGGTAGCCGAGCGCAATTCGATGCACGCCCTCAACGGCGACAGGGTTGCCGTGACAGTGGCCGCAAGGATGAAAGGCCAGCAGTCAGAAGCAATCGTCACAGAAATACTCGAAAAGAAGCCGCAGACTTTCATCGGAGTCATAAAGTCGGATAAATCAGTCTACTGGCTGCATACAGACTCGAAATTTATGGCCTCCGACATCATCATACAGAAGGGCAAACTGCGTGGAGCCAAAGACGGCGACAAAGTAGTGGCCCGCATCACCTCCTGGCCTGAGGATGCAAACAATCCCAAAGGCGAGGTTATAGACGTGCTGGGCAAGAAGGGCGAAAACGACACCGAAATACATGCCATATTGGCTGAATTCGGTCTTCCCTACGAGTACCCCGAAAAACTCGAGGCCGAGGCAAACAAGATAGACGCGGGCATCACTCCCGAAGTGATTGCCGCCCGCGAGGATTTCAGAAAGGTCACTACCTTTACAATCGACCCCAAAGACGCCAAGGATTTTGACGATGCACTCTCGATAAGGCGTCTCAAAAACGGGCATTATGAAGTGGGCGTGCATATCGCCGACGTAACGCACTATGTAACCCCCGACAGCGCCCTCAACAAAGAAGCCGAGAAGCGCGCCACATCCGTATATCTTGTCGATAGGGTCGTACCCATGCTTCCAGAGCATCTTTCAAACGGTATCTGCTCGCTGAGACCGAACGAGGAAAAACTCACATTCTCGACAATATTCGAGATGGACGAGGAAGGCAAAGTGCTTGACGCCCGCATCGCCCACACAGTGATAAAGAGCGACCGCCGCTTCACATACGAAGAGGCTCAGGAAATAATAGAGACCGGCAAAGGCGACCTCGCGAAGGAGGTGCTCGTCCTTGACAAACTCGCCAAGATACTGAGAAAGAAACGCTATGAAAACGGGTCGGTTGAATTTGACCGCGTGGAGGTAAGATTCGACATTGACGAGAAAGGCCACCCCGTGGCAGTATATTTCAAGGAATCGAAAGACGCCAACAAACTCATCGAAGAGTTTATGCTATTGGCCAACAAGACCGTGGCACTCTCGATAGGCAAACCCGGCACACTTCCCGGCAAGGAAGGCTACGGCAAGACATGCAACACTCCCGAAAACGAGGCCGCAAAGAAATCAAAAAAGACAAAGAGCAAAGCCTTTGTATACCGTGTTCACGACATGCCCGACCCAGCCAAGCTCAACGACCTGGCCACACTTTCGCGCACATTCGGCTACAAAATCAAGTCGGAAGGATCGCCCCGCGAAGTCAACCGATCAATCAACGCCATGCTCTCAGACGTGAAAGGCAAAGGCGAGGAAAATTTCCTTTCCACGCTCGCCATACGCTCGATGGCCAAGGCCGTGTATACAACAAACAATATAGGCCACTACGGACTGGGATTTGACTACTATACCCA
>CAYZFL010000220.1:0-2179 GCA_964477785.1 uncultured Bacteroides sp. | reverse complement strand
TCTGGCGTTCATCAAATTTCTTCATCGGTAAGAGGTATAATTTGCTATTTTCAGTTTTATTAAACAATACAGGGATGTGACCGGCCAGGAAAACCGACACACCCCTGTTTATAAGGTAAAGTTAAAGTAGCGTGACCGAAAAAGTGTGCGGGACTTAAAAACTTAAGGCTTAAACACTTTGAGGAAACTTCCGGCTTATGCCTCGGGAGCGGCCTCTTCGGCTGGAGCAGCGGCTTCTGCCTCCTCAGCTGCTTTGGCTGCTTCTTCGGCTGCCTTTGCTGCGGCGATTTCAGCTTTCTTCTTCGCTACTTCTTCTGCTTTAGCTTTGTTCTTGGCGCTTTCGGCTTCCAGTCTTTCCTTGGCGGCCTGCTCCTTGCGGTCTGCCATAGTCGACTTGAAGTTCTCAACCTGCTTGATTTTGCCTGCTTTCCAGGCTTCGAATCTGCGCTTGGCCTCGGCCTCGTCAAATGCGCCTTTCTTTACGCCGCCCTGGAGATGCTTCATCAGCAGCACGCCCTCGTTGGAGAGGATGGTGCGGACGGTCTCTGTGGGCTGTGCGCCTACGTTAAGCCAATACAAAGCCCTTTCGAAGTCGAGAGATACTGTAGCAGGATTAGTGTTCGGATTATAAGAACCTATCCTTTCAATAAATCTACCATCTCGTGGTGCCCTGCTATCGGCGATTACAATGGGATAAAATGCATAGTTTTTGCGGCCGTGACGCTGCAGTCTGATTTTTGTTGCCATCTAATCGTGAAAATTTAAAAATTAAACAATCGTTTTGGTTTTGTATTTGCTTTGCTCGCCTCTGCGGCCCTCCCTAATGAGATATTTTCAGTTTCTCTGTCCTCTTGGATAAGAAAACCTAAAACTCATTTCTTGAAAGCCTCTTTGGTTTGCGACCGCAAAGTTAAGCATTTTTTAATCAATACCCAAACTTTCACGCCATTATTTTCCGGCCTATACCCTAATGATAAAGGTACGGTATGCCTATGAGGCCAATAGGCCCCAATAAATAGAATGGTAAATATGTCAAAGTGCTCCTTGCTGCGGTTTCTTAGCGAAGCTAAGCGCTATGCGCGTTTACTTTGCGAATTAAACGCTTCGCGATTATAGTGGTGCAAAGCGCTTCGCGATTAGGCTTTTTAGGCCGGCGGGGCAGCTGCCGCTTAGACAAGTGGCTTGCCACCTGGTAATGCGTAATGAGAAATGCGCAATGCGCAATTGCCCGGAGGGTCGGTAGAGTCACCGTCCGGGGGCGAATCGTTGTAGAGGACGGTGGGTGGCGGAAGACCGAGGGTTTCGGAGGCCGAGTCCCGGCGGAGGTCGGGAGGAGGCGGCGGGAAGTCGGCGTTGAAGCGGGAGATGTAGTATGGTGTGTTTTCGTTGCGCTTCGGGACGCCGACGGTGTGGAATATCCATGCACCATGCATGTATTCACTACTGAAGATGGGCGCCAGAACGGGTATTACCTTGCGGTAGTCGTGCGGCGCGTCGAAGCAGACGGCTATCATGTAGGTGCCACCGCGAAGGTTGTCTATCGAGCGGTATGAACCGGTCTGATAGGGTTTGCGAACCTCGTGGCTGCACAGCTCTTTCATTGCCTGACGGGTTTTGCCGATGAAGCAGGGAGGAAGATCCGTGGGGTTACAGTGACGCAGCCACTCGACATAGGCCAATATGATAGGCACGGAGGAGGGGCTGCCGGGGCGGTCGTAGACGTGGGCGAGGATAAGTTGGCCACGCTGACGGAATGACTCGAAGTAGCGGACAAGATTTATTTCAAAAGAGCGCATGGGACGGCCGAGCCATCGCTGGAAATCGGCGATGGAGATAAGACGACGGGTAAGAGCCATCTTGCGGGGCTGAGATATTAGTTTGCGCTTCATGCCGCGAAGTTACGACGTGAAGGAGGTGAAAAATGCTATGAAAATTGAAACATAAAAACAAATAAATAGAAAGGACATAAATTTTAGAACATAAGGGCAGAAGAAAATAAGAACAAAAGGGGTTGAGGTACAGAGGAATAAAGGACAAAAGGTTTTTCTTGCGAAAAACGGGGAAGGACAGAAGGGTTTGGACCCGAGATCCATAGATCCAAAGTTTTTAAACATAAAAACAAAAAAATAGAAAGGACATAAATTTTAGAACATAAGGGCAGAAGAAAATAAGAACAAAA
>CAYZFL010000219.1:0-2183 GCA_964477785.1 uncultured Bacteroides sp. | reverse complement strand
GGGAACGGAATAAAGATCTGAGCGACTGTAAGCCGCTCCATCGTGCCACGTTCAACCGCTGGCGCGACGCTATCTTTGAACAGTTCAGCATTATCATCGACTGCCAGAAGGTAGGCGGCTATCTCTATTATATAGCCAATCCTGAAGACATAGACGAAGATAAGCTAAAGAAATGGATGCTTGATTCATTTGCAGTGGGCAATCTTATCGGTGAGAACCTCTCTCTGAAAGGACGTATCATAGTTGATGAGATACCATCCGGACGCGACCATCTGACTACAATACTTGAAGCGATGAAAGAGAATCGTGTTGTCAATATCACGTATCATCCATTCAAGCAATCTCATGGATATACATTCCCGATTGAGCCGTATTGCGTCAAGTTGTTTGAGAACCGCTGGTATGTGCTCGCTCACAACAATCGCGATGAGGTCAAGATTTACGGCCTTGACCGTCTGGAGGATGTCGAGGTTACGGATGACACATATAAACTCCCGAAAAACTTTGATGCCGAGGGATATTTCGCCACAGCCTATGGCGTGGTCATTGGCTACGATGTACCGCCGGAACGTATCGTGATACGAGCCAACGAGAATCACAAACATTATCTGAAATCACTTCCCCTCCATTTCAGTCAGTGTCTGATTGAAGATTGTGGCGAGTATGCCGATTTTGAGTTATACCTTTCGCCGACCTACGACTTTGTCATGAAGCTGCTACAGTATGGATCAATGATAGAAGTAATAAGTCCGGCATCACTTCGCAGGACTATGAAGGGATGGATTTCAGACATGAGCGAACTCTATAAAAACGACTGACCATGCAGGATTTGGATAATTGCCTTGCGCTCGGCAATCACCGAGCAAGCTCTGATTGCCCTCGCTTAAACGGCAATTTTGTTGCAATAGATTTTGAAACAGCCAATGGACGCCGGTCAAGTGTATGCAGCGTCGGCATTGTGGTGGTGCGTGGTGGCGAGATAGTCGATAAGTTCTACTCTCTCATCCAACCGACCCCCAACTATTATACATACTGGACAACGGAGGTTCACGGTCTTACTCGCCGTGATACAGACGGTCAGCCCTCCTTTCCTGAAGTATGGGCACAAATAGAGCCGCTGATACAGGGACTTCCTCTTGTCGCTCACAACCGGCCTTTTGATGAAAGTTGTCTGAAAGCCGCTTTTGCCGAGTATGGGATGACATATCCCGACTACGAGTTTCACTGCACACTCGCCGCCTCTCGCCGGTGCCTCGACATCCCCAGCCACCAGCTTCACCTTTCGGCAGCGGCTTGCGGCTACAACATGGAGAACCATCATCACGCCCTCGCCGATGCTGAGGCATGTGCTGCCATCGCATTGAAAATACTTTAACCCCTCCAAACAATGAAAGAAACAATAATTGCAGTTGGAAATGGCGGATATAATCTTGCCACCGACATAATCGCCGCCGGATTATTTCAGGATGCCCGACTGATAGTCTGCGATACCAATGAGAAAGACTTAGGAAAGAACTCGGTCAATGCGTCGGAGTCGTTCCTTCTTGAAAAACTACGCAAGACAGTAAAAGCCGGTGATACGACTTTAGTCGATGACATAGTCGAAAAAGCATCGGACTCGGTTATTGTCTGCGCCACTCTTGGAGGAATGTCCGGCAGCAAATATGCTCCGTTGATTGCGTTGGAGGCAATATTGAGAGGAAAATTTGTCTGCTCGTTATTCTCAATGCCCTATGGATTTGAAGGAGAACAAAAGAGTAACAGAGCAATGAACGCCCGGATGCAGCTTATAGCCTCATCAAATCTCGCTATTCAGCAGAACAATGACAGACTGAAAGAAGTAGAATCGCTTGGATTGAATGACATCGACAAGCCTTTAGTCGAAACAATCAAATCAGCAATGAGCCACAAGTCGTTGGAAGAACTTGCCTTTGACCCGAAGAATACAGAACTTCAGGAATATATACCTGAAGAATATCGGATAAAAGACCTTCCCTTAATCTGGATCCGCAATGATTGTTATCGTGGAATTACCGACGAAGACAGAAATGGAATATTCAATCTTTATTGACAAAATGATGACGACGATGACTGATTCAGAAATACTTGAAAAGTATCAGCAGCCGTTCCCGGTAAGTTTCAAAGTAATCGGAACCGGTACGGGTGCGACCGACATAATCGAA
>CAYZFL010000218.1:0-2192 GCA_964477785.1 uncultured Bacteroides sp. | reverse complement strand
AAATACTTGAAAAGTATCAGCAGCCGTTTCCGGTAAGTTTCAAAGTAATCGGAACCGGTACGGGTGCGACCGACATAATCGAAAAGGTGAAATCATTCGGTTATGACTGCGTTGGCTGTATACCTGCGAAAACTCCAAGTGACTGCATTCCTATGGATGATGACAAAATGGTCATAATCGTTGCACGGGATAATGAAGATGTCGCTAATGCGATAGCCAAGACTTATCATGATGCCGGCGTACTTACCATAGGTCTGGTTTATGACCCCAATATCGCTTGCTACGATAGTGTTATGATGGATTCAAGGCATGAAGACTTGCCCGAGATAATAAAGACATTGCTTCAGCCTATAGCCACACAAGGCTATATATGTTTTGACTTTAACGATTTGTGCACCATACTTCATGATTCCGGTTCCTTCAAAACCCTGACGGCTGAAGGAAAAAACGTTGAAGAATCCGTCAATAACATGAAGAAGAAATTGGAGAAAGTCCCGACACAACATATCGAGTCTCTTTCTGCTCATCTATATTTTAACAGAGAGAGACAAACGACTATAACTATGACTGATATGAAACATCTTTCAGAGATGATTTCAAGACTCCCGGAATCAATCAATGTCATTTGGTCAGTAAATTTCGATGACACTTTACCCGAGAGCTTAATCAAATTCACCGCCATCATGTCGGGTCGAGAACTATGAGAGAGCGATTGATCTCAGTCTATCTTCGACTTATGAAATACGCCATGTTAATGGGCGTGCTTGGGGGTATAGCGTCTTTCATCGGTCCTTCTCATCACGGATTGATAAAAGCCGGAATCGGAATTGTAGTAGGAGCCATGCTGCTTGGCGATAAACTACCTTCAGCACTGAACAAGCTTCGTAACATTACTGATGAAATTACTGATGAAATATTCAGAGATTAATTTACGGCTATGATACTCCTATCAAATAATTTAGTAAATTTGTATATTGGATAACAATGCTAATCAAGCAATTATTATGACTGAAAAGGAAATTGAAATCAATCAGGCCTTTATTAAAAAGGGCATTGATTTGTCTATAATCAGTGCTGAGAATCTTGGGACTGGATTTATATCAGGTCAAGTCTGCAATCATCTTGATAATCAGGAAATAATTGAGATAGCGACCGCATTAAGATCAATTACTCAAACAATTGGAAAACTGTTTGAAAATCGTAATACTATCCCCAATCAGGTTCAATCAGGACTGATTTTCCAGTTTTTCTTTGATAGAGCTGTTGAAATATTCTATAAGCAGTTTAATGGTATAGAAACTGACTCTGTATCCTTTAATATTCAAGATGTTTTTGACTATTATGAGCCTGACGTCCCATACAATGTTCAACAGATACTGACCAATCGCGTCGGGAACATCGCAGCCTTAACATCAAAACTTTGGATTTTCATGGAAGACACCGGAGTATTTGACTCACCTTTCAATGTGTGGTTTTCCAACTTCCTGTCGGTTGCAACTACAATCGGACTTCGATTCGCACAGGAGATTGATTTCAATGATGAAAGTGAACTTAACGCTTTTCTAAATATTGATTGAAATCACCATGTCGGATGAATTTGTATCTGGTAATGACCATTACTATAAGGTCATTGAAAGAGTGGCTTCGGTGAAGAAATCGCTCTGGATAGGTACTGCCGACATCAAAGACCTTCATGTCAAGGATGGCTCCAAAACAAAACCGTTTCTCGGAGTTCTTGCTGACCTGCTGAAACGCGGCGTAGAGATACGCCTTATCCATGCCAAAGAACCGGGTCCGGCGTTCCGCGAAGATTTCGACCGCTACCCAATTCTAGAGACGGGACTTGAGCGGATGCTCTGTCCGAGGGTACACTTCAAGATGCTGATCTTCGACTTTGAGACAGCCTATATCGGCTCCGCCAATTTGACCGGAGCCGGTATAGGCATGAAAAGCAGTAACCGCCGGAACTTCGAGGCCGGCATCCTCACCGATGAACCTGCTCTTGTTGAAGCCGCCTCAGAGCAATTCGACAGCGTCTGGCGCGGCGAGCACTGCGCCCGCTGCGGTCGCCGCCAATACTGCGCCGACCCCATCAAATAATGTTCTTGAACACACCTCATAAAAAAGTCCTTTAGATCGTTTGCTGTGTCCCTGTATTTTATTATCTTTGCGTCTCACTTTAATTTTTAATA
>CAYZFL010000217.1:0-2210 GCA_964477785.1 uncultured Bacteroides sp. | reverse complement strand
AAGGAAAAGATCGTGACCTTCCTCGGCCGTATCACCATGCAGAAAGGCCCCGAGTATTTCGTGGAAGCCGCCGCAAAAGTTCTGAAAAACAATCACAACGTTCGTTTCGTAATGGCCGGTTCGGGCGATATGATGGACAAGATGATAACCCTCGCCGCCGAGAGAGGTATCGCCGACCGTTTCCATTTCCCGGGCTTCCAGAAAGGCAAGCAGGTTTATGAAATGCTCAAGGCCAGTGACGTTTACATCATGCCCTCCGTATCAGAACCTTTCGGTATCTCGCCACTCGAGGCCATGCAGATGGGCGTGCCTTCGATTATCTCGAAGCAAAGCGGCTGTGCCGAGATTCTCAACAACGTGATCAAGACCGACTACTGGGACATCGACGCCATGGCCGATGCCATCAATGCCATCATCACTTATCCCGCCATGTATGAGCAGATGCGTGAGGACGGTCTGAAGGAAGTGGCCGGTATCACATGGGAGAAAGCCGGCAAGAAAGTGATAGACGTTTACAACAAGGTGTTAAACAATTATCGCCGTTGATTTTATCAGGGAGCAGGGAAATGGACCCGACAAATTATCAGAAGCTTTTCCCCGTCCCGTACTTAAAAACGAAATAAACACATTAATATATGAAAGCAATAAGCCTAAACCTCGAGATACATCAGCCGTTCCGTCTGAAACGCTATCGTTTTTTTGATATCGGTAACGACCATTACTACTATGATGATTTCCTCAACGACGATATCATCACCCGCATAGCCGAGAAGAGCTACATCCCGGCAGCCGACACTCTGCTCAATATGATTGCCACCCACGGCAAGAAGTTCCGCTTCTCGCTGAGCATCACGGGTGTGGCCATCGAGCAGCTTGAGCAGTATGTGCCCGAGTTTGTCGACGGCCTAAAAAAACTCGCCGACACCGGTTGCGTTGAGTTCCTTGCTGAGCCTTATGCTCATTCTCTCGCAAGTCTCGCCGACCCTGTGGAATTCGCAAACCAGGTAAAGGAGCAGTGCGAGAAAATCAAGACTCTTTTCGGCGTCACTCCCAAGGTGCTCCGCAATACCGAGCTTATCTACTTTGACGAGCTTGCTCCCCAGGTGCTTGAAATGGGCTTCAAAGGCATCCTCACAGAAGGTGCAAAGCACATCCTCGGCTGGAAGTCGCCAAACTATGTCTATTCGGCAGCTTCGGCTCCCAGGCTTAAGATGCTGCTGAAAAACGACAAGCTTTCCGATGATATCTCTTTCCGCTTCGGCGATACATCATGGGCCGAATATCCTCTAACGGCCGACAAATACATCGATTGGATCGCTCAGACTCCCGCCGAGGAGCAGATTGTAAACATCTGTGTCAACATGGAGACATTCGGCGGCATGCAGCCCGCAAATACCGGAATCTTCCAGTTCCTCGAGGCTCTGCCCAGATTCGCGGCAGAGAAGGGTGTGGAATTCTGGACTCCCTCCGAGGCTGTTGCAAAACTGAAACCCGTAAGCCCGCTGTCAGTTGTTCATCCCATCTCGGGTGCCGACGAGGCCCGCGACACTTCCGCATGGCTCGGAAACAAGTTACAGAACGAGGCTTTCAACAAGATGTATTCCGTAGCCGAGCGAGTAAGACTCTGTGACGATCGCCGTCTAAAGAAGGATTGGCAGTATCTTCAGGCTTCCGACCATCTTTATTATATGTCGACAAAGCATTTTGCCGATGGTGCCATTCACAGCCTATTTAGCCCATATGAGACTCCGTTCCAGGCATTTACTAACTATATGAATGTGCTGGCCGACTTTATCGTTCGCGTAGAGGAGCAGTATCCCCTCACCATCGAAAACGAGGAGCTCAACTCACTTCTTACCACCATCCGCAATCAGGCCCGCGAGATTGAGACCCTCAACAAAGAGGTATCCTCAATGCGCAAGAACATCGAGGAATACAACATCGAGCACAAATGCAAGCCCGAGGAGCAGTTAAAGGAAAAACCTGCCAAAAAGGCCGCCCGTACATGCAAACCCAAATCTCCCAAACCTCCCAAACCTGCTAAAAAGGAATAATATAGACCCATTGGTTTAATATTATATTCTATATAGTTTCCTGTAAATTAAAATAAACTGTCATTTCCTAAGGTTAGTCAGGAGATGACAGTTTATTTTAAATTATTACTGTCCGCTAAACTTTTTTGAGCATTTGAAAAATTAGGGCTGACAGCT
>CAYZFL010000216.1:0-2211 GCA_964477785.1 uncultured Bacteroides sp. | reverse complement strand
GGCATGGAGGCTATCTGGAAAATCGAAGTGGAAGACTTCCCCGCATTCATCCTCGTCGACAACAAGGGCAACGACTTCTTCACCCAGATCAACGAGAAATGCAAAGGCTGCGGCCTCAATAAATAAATTCGGAAAATAGATCATCACCCATACCCCGGCAGGGAGCGGTTATAGAGTCCGCTTCCTGCCGGCTACTTTAAAGGACAAGGCCTGAGAGCCGTCTTTTTCATTTCCAAATCTCAAGCGGGTCTAAACTTTCAGCCCCGTTTTCCGTCTTACATATATAAATGTGTCTACCCAAGTAACATAAAACCTCAAGATATGAAATTAGCAAAGACTCAAACGGACGTTTCAGAAGTCCACAAATCACATTTAAAGTCTCTGTATGTCAAATTACTGACATTCATCACACTCGCGATGGCCTTTATTTTCGAGGCTAATGCCGCAAAACCCAAGAATAACGGCAAGATTGACTTCGCCTACCCTCAGGACGCCCTGAAACAGTCGGAGGCGATGCTCAGGGCTGCCGAGAAAAGCGGCAACAGCGAGGATATCTGCCGCGCGGCGCTCTATATCTTCACCGCCAAGGTGTGCATCGACCCGAAGGCAGCTCCTGAGGCATACAATATCATCAAAGGCCTCAGGGAGAAAGAATTAAGAAAAGTATCGGAAACAAAAAGCGAAGGGGTGAAGGACAAGACGACTCTTGCCGTGCTCGATATTCTTTCGGCACAGGTGCTGAAGGCCGTATATGACCACGACCGTTATAAATACGACAACACCAAAACGCCGCTCAGTCCTCTGCCCGACAACATCGCCGAGTGGAACGAGAAGCAGTTCAAAACGGAGAAGCAGCGACTTGTAGACGAGGCCGTGGCACTTGCACCGGATATCAAAGATGTGCCCGTAAGCGATTACAAGAATTTGCTGAGCTACAACCGCGACGGCGAGATAATGTGTCCCAACATGGGCCTATTCGTCATGAATCAGGCTATGTATCTGAGCGATGACAAAATTTCACTTAAAATCAACGATAAAAAGCTGGAATTATGCGAAGAAGGCTCATATCCCTGGGCCTCGTGTATGGTTTACAAATATAGCAAAGATTCGGATAACGAACCTGCGGACAGACTTTTCGACCTTTATCGCAAATATTCCAATTTCGAGTCCTCGGGCGTATTCCTTAACAGAGCGGCGTCCATAAATCTCAACTATTTTAAGAAGCGTTACTCCGGCGACTCATTCGACCACTCCCAAAAGTCCGTGAAAGCAAAAGAGATGGTATCGACGATCAACGATTATCTCAAGCGCTACCCAACATCATACTATTTCAACGACCTGAAAAATATCGCCAACCTATATTTCAGGACAGACGCTGCTGTCTCCGTAATACCCACATTAGTTTATCCCGGCCAGAAACTTGATTTAAAGGTGAGATGGCACAATGCAAAGAAACTGCGCGTGGCGATGTATGACAAAGACAGCGGCAACGACGTGGAGACAGTCACCATACCCTGCCGGAATGAACTACCCTACTCCGCTGACACAACCCTCACATTCACAGTCGCTAAACCGGGCAACTATTCATTTAGCATAAAAATCGACGAACAGCGCGTAAATAAGCAGACCTGGGGCCAGATGAAATGCGTTCCTTTCGTGCCTGTATGCTTGCGATATGTCGAAGTGCCGGAAGTGTTTGTCGCCGATTTCCATTCAGGCAAGCCGGTCGACAATGCCACCCTCTTTGAAGTCAACACCGACTATCACGGCAAGATCAAATCACGCAAAGACATAGGCCGCACTTCGGCCGAAGGTATCGCTAAAATCAAAAATGCCTCCTCTCGGGGAATGGATTGTCTCGAGGTAAAGAAGGGTACAGAGAGCTATAGATATAACGGTATAGATATCATAGCTGAACGCGACAACGAAAAAGTGGAAAAAGAATATGACGGCATCGTTATCACCGACCGTAAGCTTTATCACCGCGGCGACAAAGTCGAATTTACATTGATTGCAGCCAGCTCAACCGATGGCAAGATTTCGATGCGTCCGGTCTCGGGGAAGAAGGTTTTTGTCACTATGGAAGACGCAAACCGACAACCGCTTGACACCATCAAAGGCGTAACCGACGAGATGGGACAGTTCTCAGGTTCCTTCATCCTGCCGAAAGAGTGCCTTACTGGCGAATTCGATATCGAGAGCTTCATAATG
>CAYZFL010000215.1:0-2246 GCA_964477785.1 uncultured Bacteroides sp. | reverse complement strand
CGTGGGCGAGGATAAGCTGGCCACGCTGACGGAAGGACTCGAAGTAACGGACGAGATTTATTTCAAATGAGCGCATGGGTCGGCCGAGCCATCGCTGAAAGTCGGCGATGGAGATAAGACGACGGGTAAGAGTCATCTTTCGGGGCTGAGATATTAGTTTGCGCTTCATGCCGCGAAATTAAGACACGGCGAGGCGGAAAAATGCTATAAAAATGGAACATAAAAACAAAAAAATAGAAAGTACATAAAGTTTTAACATAAGGGCATAAGACATAAGAGCATAAGTCTTTTAGAATGAGGGAGATAAGAACAGAAAGTTTTTCTTGCGAAAAACAGGAAAGGACAGAGGTTTTTGGACCAGAGAACCATAGAACCAAAGTTTTAAAACATAAAAACAAAAAAATATAAAAGACATAAAGATTTAACAAAAGAGCAGATAATTGAATGAGCAGAAGGGCAGTTGATCCCTACAATACCGTGCTCCCTTGCGGTCTCAGCCTCTGAGGTTTTATGATTTTTCAATGCAGGTGTGCTCGAATTTTGCTCACCTGCAATATTATCTTTGCGCCTGATACGCAAAGTCTCAGAAAAAATCGCTAACTTTGCAATCTAAACGTTCATATCTGAAAATGACCTAATCATTATCCAAGACATACGGCGAGAGCCGATAAACCTTTGGAAACTTTCGTATAGTCGTTACAGGCTTTGGTCGGCCTTCAGATGCTATACGGAAGTTTTCATTTTATTTATGGCAAAAGAGAAAGAAACCGATTTCATAATCAAAAGACTGCTTGACGATGCTTTGATACATTGTCAGGCAGAATGCAGTGATATTGCCGAGGTTCAGGAAGCATTGCAAACGGCGTCAAAACGAGGCACCGGGAAGTCGGGATTTCCTGAATTTGTTGGACAATCAGGCGAGTTCTTGATTGTAGTAGAAGACAAGGCTTCTCTTGACAGGCAAGTTAAATATGTAAACGAGCCAGAGAAAGATACTCTCCTTATGGATAAGCAGAGTATTACAGACTATGCAGAGAATGGGGCACTACACTATGCGCTACATATAATCAAACACACTTCGTTTAAGAAAATCTTTGCATTCGGTTGCTCAGGGACTGAAGCCAACCGCATTACAATCAGGCCTATATTTGTTACTCCCAGTGGCTACCAACTACTCCCGAAAGTTAAGGATTTTCAAAAATTCTCTCCGAGTGAAATCAATAGGTATTATCTCGAAACCGTCTGTGGTAAAGAACCTATTGAGAGAGTTGAACTTCGTACAATTCTTGACCGAGCCAAAAAGCTGCACCATGATCTATGGGCTTATGCGCAACTCGGAGATACTGAGAAACCGCTTGTCGTGTCTGCTATTCTACTTGCATTGCAAGAGGAAGAGTATGGCAATTTTTCTACTGAAAATCTTATAGGTGATACCGTCAATACTGACGGCATGAAGATTTTCAAAGCCCTATCCGCGCATATGGATAGAGTCCAAGTAGAGCCTAAGGTTAAGAAAGACCGCGTAATTGACCAATTCCGCCTTATTGTCAACCGTCCACATCTTTCTTCGATAGATCCTCGACTTGGTAAAACTCCACTCAGATATTTCGCGGAATATCTACATTCGCAAATTCTTACCGCTATATGCACAAACTCTCCCGAAGACGTTTTGGGACGTTTCTATGGCGAGTTTATTCGTTATAGTGGCGGCGATGGGCAAACTCTTGGCGTTGTTTTGACTCCGAAGCATATCACGAGTCTGTTTGCTGACTTAGCTCAGGTAAAGCCGACAGACATGGTTTTTGACCCTTGTTGTGGAACGGGTGGTTTTCTTATAGCGGCCATGCACTCGATGTTATCACAGGCGCAGGATAACCAAAAAGAAAATATCCGCGCAATAATCTGCATGGTATAGAACTTCGCGACGATATGTTTTCTATTGCCACCACAAACATGATTTTGCGTGGCGATGGTAAAAGCAATCTCATCTGTGATAATTTCTTACTTCAAGACACGAAAGAACTGAGGGCTAAGAACTTTACAGTAGGCTTGATGAATCCGCCTTATTCTCAAGGAAAGAAGAAAACTACCGCCCATCTTACAGAATTGAAGTTCATTATCAAGCTCTTAGATTCACTCTCTGTCGGTGCAAGATGTGTCGTAATTGTTCCTCAAAGAACAATGGTTGGTAAAACGAAAGAGGATAAAGCAGATAAAGAATATATACTCAACAACCATACCTTAGA
>CAYZFL010000214.1:0-2319 GCA_964477785.1 uncultured Bacteroides sp. | reverse complement strand
GCAAGAATCGGCCCTATTTTTTTTATTGCTTACTATAGTTTAGCGGACAGTAATATTTTTTAATGCAATGTTTCCCTCTCTGTATGTGTATAAATTGGCAAAGGTACAAGAATATTTGGCAATATTATATCAGGACCAAAGGCGTCATGATGATTGTGAAGCAATGTATAAAGCTGCAGTAGAAACATATAAATATTTTATAAAATCAAATCCAGAAGAAATAAATTCACTACCACTTGTTGAAAAAAAACTTGCGGAAGTGCAAACTAAATTGGCTCTACAATACAAACATTGGCATCTACATGATAAAAGCGAAGCAATGTACAATGAGGCTATAAAGACTTGTGAACATATAGAAAAGAGCTATGATGTAGAATCTTTCGATTGGGAACCAGAAATGGCTAGAGCAAAGCATGGATTGGCGCTCTTATATGAGGAGATGAAACGATATGATTTGGCTTATGTCCTGACCAAAAAGTTGATAGTCCTTTTTAAGGAAAAAATAAATCAAGGGGCCTTTTGGTGGGATGATACTTATCCATGGCTCTTGGATTCTCAATCTTTCTATGCTAATCTTTTAGGGAAATTCAAGGAAGGCGAAAAGTACTCTTTAGGGGCTTTAAAGGTTAATCCGACGTTGTGGTCTGCCTATATTAAACTTGCTCCAGCGTTGCTACTTCAAGGAAAAGTGAAGGAGGCAGAGGAATTATACCGCAAGTATAAAGTGGATTTTAAAGATGCTTTTCTTGATGATTTTGCCGAGTTTGAGCGGCTTGGGATAATTCCCGAGGAGAGAAAGGCCGATGTGGAACGAATCAAGGCAATGCTGAATGAGGAGTAAAACGATGTCCGATGAATAATATAATGAGGTCAAATGAAGAGTTATTATAATATTTGAAGACTAATATTAGACTGAAAATGAAACAGGAATATATACCGAGGCCGGTGGATACGGAGGATGTGAAGCTGCCGGAGGAGTTGATGCCTCTTATCGAGGAGATGGCAAAGAATGTGCATGAGGTTTGGGCGCAAAACCGCATTAACGAGGGCTGGTCATATGGCCCGGAGCGCGATGACACGCTCAGGAAGCACCCCTGCCTCGTGCCTTACGAGGAGTTGCCCGAAAGCGAGAAGGAGTATGACCGCTCAACCTCCCAGGAAACCCTGAAGCTGATACTGAAATCGGGTTTCAGAATAGTTCCTGATTTATTGTAGTCCATGATGTAAATGGTCGCTCCGCGCTCCGAACGTCGGAACACTTGGAGCGCTCCACAACGCTACGGCAATTGGAGCACCGGAGCCCCGGAGCACTCTGCCCATTATTTAGTGGATAATAGTGGAGAAAATAATAAAGGCGGCGTCCGTTTGTGCGGGCGCCGCCTGATGTATGGTAAGGGGATGTTTTGTCGTTTGTCCGGCTTGTGTCAAATCAGCCGTTATGACTTATTGCCTTATCCTTGTGTCGCGGTTTGAATCAGTCTTTGGGGAGGGTGCGGCTGTGCTGCTCATACTGGATTGTGAGCGAGGGCTGGTCGCATACCTCTGCCGGGCCGAAGTACTGGATGGGACCGGGATAGATATAGCATGTCTCGATGGCCCATTTGTCGCGCTGTGAGGCGAGCTTTTTGAAGGGTGCGCCTTCGAGGTCGACGAGCGCTTTCTGAATCACGGGTTTCATCTCGCCGTTGCGCTTCTCCATGTTGAACATCATAGTGATGGGGATACCTCCTGCGAGCCACTGAACGGAGGGCTTGACGAGGTTTCTGACCGACGACATGTAGCCAGTTACGCCGGCATCGATGAGCATTGCGGCGTTGAAGCCGAGGGCGTAGCAGTAGTCGGCGTCAAAGTTTGAGGGAGCGGAGCAACGGCCCTCGTAGCCGAAGAAGTGGTGGAGGGTGCTGAATTTGCCGTTGTATTCACCGCGTTTGCGCATTTCCTCGAGTTCGCGACCTACCATCTCGCTGAGGAGCTTTTCGGTCTCGATGAGCGAAACCTGCACGTTGCCGTGGGGGTCGCGGTCAAGCATGAGCTGGTTTGAAACGGCGACGGGAAGCGACATGAAGGTCTCGGCGCTGCCGTGGCTGAGATGCGAGATCACATAGAGACGCTGGGTATCGTTGTCCTGCGAAGCGAAGTCGCCCTTATAGGAAGCGAGGATGTCGTTGAGCTCGCTGATGAGCTTCTTGACGGCGGGGATAAACTCGATGAGGCCTTCGGGCACGAGCACGGTGCCGAAGTTGTCGCCGTTGACGGCACGTTTAGCAACGATATCGGCGATGTTTTTGGCGATGTCCTTGAGAGTAAGGTTCTTTGCCT
>CAYZFL010000213.1:0-2323 GCA_964477785.1 uncultured Bacteroides sp. | reverse complement strand
TATCAACATAGGCGCGAAGTACAAGGGCGTATACAACATATATGAGAAAAACCTCGACCTTTTCGCCCCCGACAAGCAGAAGGTGAGCGAGCGCGTTGAAATCGACGACGTAAACGACCCACGCATCGACGAGGCCGTTGGCGAGGCAGATGCAGCCAAACTGCGCGACGACCTCGAGCTCATCGAGGGCGTATATCCCGAATTTGACGAAGAAGCATACCTGCGCGGCGAAACGGCTCCGGTGTTCTTCGGTTCGGCGCTCAACACATTCGGCGTCAAGGAATTGCTCGACTGCTTCGTGAAGATCGCGCCTTCACCGCGCCCCGTTCAGGCCGTGGAGCGCGAGGTAAGGCCCGAAGAGGAAAAATTCTCGGGCTTCGTGTTTAAGATACACGCCAACATGGACCCCAACCATCGCAGCTGCATCGCCTTCGTGAAGGTATGCTCGGGGCGATTCGAGCGCAACGCGCCGTACAAGCACGTGGGCCTCAACAAAGTGCTGAAATTCTCGTCGCCCACCGCCTTCATGGCTCAGAAAAAGAGTGTGCTCGACGAAGCATATCCCGGCGACATCGTGGGTCTGCCCGACACCGGCAACTTCAAGATCGGCGATACTCTCACCGAGGGCGAAATGATACATTTCAAGGGCCTGCCGAGCTTCTCACCCGAGATGTTCAAATACCTCGAAAATGCCGACCCCATGAAGGCCAAACAGCTTGACAAGGGCATACATCAGCTCATGGACGAAGGTGTGGCACAGATGTTTACCAACACCTTCAACGGCCGAAGGATAATAGGCACCGTTGGGCAGCTGCAGTTTGAGGTGATACAGTACCGCCTGCTTCACGAATATGGCGCGAGCTGCACCTGGCAGCCGATCTCACTCTACAAGGCCTGCTGGATAGAGAGCGACGACGAGGCCGCGCTCGAAGCCTTCAAAAAGCGAAAATACCAGTACATGGCGGTAGACTCGCTGGGCCGCGACGTATTCATGGCCGACTCTAACTATGTGCTTCAGATGGCCCGCGAAGACTTCCCCAAAATACGCTTCCACTTCTCGAGCGAATTTTAAGATTTTGGATATATAATTTATTTAAGTTATATAATTTATATAAATCTTCACCACGGCCTTTTGACACCCATCATAAACGTTTGCCGCTATTGTCATTGTCGCAAATTATTAGTAAATTTGCAGGCGAAAATAAACTAATCGTTTTCCGATATGCAGCAAAATGTCAAGCCCCTGAAAGGTAGCCTAATTCTTGAAGACGGCACCGTTTTTGAGGGCTATTCTTTTGGTTATCCGGGCTCAACGTCCGGTGAGGTGGTGTTTAATACCTCAATGACGGGTTACCCCGAGTCGCTTACCGATCCCTCATATGAAGGGCAGATACTGGCCACAACCTACCCCTTGTTAGGCAATTACGGCGTGCCTCCCACAGACCTCACGCCTCTGATGCGCGACCACTTCGAGAGCTCACGCATACACTGCCGGGCCATCGTGGCGCAGGACTACAGCTACCACGCCAGCCACTGGCTTTCGAGCCGCACGCTCGCCGAATGGCTCAACGACGAGAAAATTCCCGGTCTTTACGGCATCGATACCCGCGCACTCACAAAGCATCTGCGCGAAAAGGGCTCGATGCTGGGCAAAATCGTGATCGAAGGCTCCGGCGACCCCGAGCTCTACGATCCAAATACCGAAAACCTCATAGCCAAGACATCATGCCCATACGCGGTAATTTACAACTATGACGAGGCCACCGACAGCTTCAGCTACGACCGTCTGCCCGACGACCCCGCCAAACTGCCGGCTTCTGATAAGAAAACGGTGGTACTCGTCGACTGCGGCACAAAGCACAACATAATCCGCTGCCTCGCACGCCGCGGCGTGAGGGTGATAAGGGTGCCCTGGGACTATGACTTTAACGCGCTGCCCTGCGACGGCATATTCATATCAAACGGCCCCGGCAACCCCGACTTCGGCGAAGCCACCGTGGAGCACCTGCGCACGGCCCTCGAAGGCGACAAACCCATCTGCGGCATCTGCATGGGCAACCAGCTGCTTGCAAAAGCCGCCGGAGCAAGAGTCTACAAACTCAAATACGGCCACCGCAGCCACAATCAGCCCGTAAGGCTGGTAGGCTCGGAGAAATGCTTCGTCACCTCGCAGAACCACGGCTTCGCCGTCGACGCCGAAGGTCTCGGCAAAGACTGGGAGCCGCTCTTCGTGAACATGAACGACGGCACCAACGAGGGCATCCGCCACAAGAGCAAGCCCTTCTTCTCGGCCCAGTTCCACCCCGAGGCTTCGAGCGGCCCC
>CAYZFL010000212.1:0-2396 GCA_964477785.1 uncultured Bacteroides sp. | reverse complement strand
AGGGCATAAGACATAAGAGCATAAGTCTTTTAGAATGAGGGAGATAAGAACAGAAGGTTTTTCTTGCGAAAAACAAGGAAGGACAGAAGTTTGAGGCGGGAAGTGATGTTAAATGTTGACGCGGGGCGGGCGAGGCGCAGCCTCGCCCCTACCTCCGCGCCTGATACCGAGTTAAAATTAATTTATGCCAAGGTTTTAGAGTTTCGGGAAAAATGGGTAATTTTGCGGATATTATTAGTTGTTCCCTCCTTGAGGGGATGTTATACCATTTTTATGATGAAAAGATACCTTGTTTTAATACCATTTTTGCTGGCCGGATTTGAGGCTTTAAATGCGACCAGTTTTGGTGAGGCCGAGAGAGTTGTTGAAGAGAAAGCCGAGGGAAAGGCTGTTTTCCTGAAGGATTATCTTCATGGCAATGAACACGAAAGAGATGCGGCTCCGGCCATACGTGCGGCACTCGAAGAAGTGAAGAAACTGAAGGCAAGATATTTAGTATTGCCAGGCGGGGAACTGAGGATAAGACCCGAAAAGGCTTTTGAAAAGTATCAGTTTATCTCCAACAACGACGAGAGCCTCAAACGTATAGCCTTTCAGCTCGACGGTATCGACAATCTGACCATAAAGGGAAGCAATACTAATCTGTTTCTCACGGGCTTTATCTCGGCTTTCAATCTCGAGAACTGCAAAAATATCATAATCGAAGACCTAAGCATCGACTATACCCGCACATTCACCTCTGAAGGCATTATCACAAATGTTTTTGACGGAGGCATCGACATAAAGTTTCCTGACGATTATGTGACCGATACGCCCAACGGCATACTGCGGTTCAGAGACAACGAAGGGACAGTTTATCCCTACGGAAATATGCTTGAATTTGATACAGAGAAACGCGAACCGGCACTTTACGCCTATGACATAGGAGTGTGGGGCGGCGTGTATGCGATCAAGAATGAAGACGGCACATACCGTCTGAAAGGCAATAATATAACCGGCAAAGAGGGCAATACGATGGTATTCGGAGCCTTGAAACGATATAATCCGGCTTTCACATTGGCAGATTGCGATGGCATAAGACTGGATAAAGTGAACATCTACCATTGCGGAGGCATGGGCGTGATAGCCCAGCGCAGCCGCGATATAGAGCTGAAGGGAGTAAAGGTCACCCCGGCGCCGGGCAAAAACCGCATGATATCAATAACCGCCGACGCAACGCATTTTGCAAACTGCGGAGGGTATATACGTATGATCGACTGCCTGTTTGAAAACCAGAAAGACGACGCGACCAATATCCACGGACTTTATATGTCGATTGATTCGGTGATTGCGCCCGACAAGATAATGGCAAGATGGCGCAATACAGGGCAGTATGGCGTTGACTTCGTCAGGCCCGGCATGACACTCGAGTTTGTAGACAACAACAATATGGAGACATACGCAAGAAGGAAAGTAAAGGATGTGAAGCATCTCAACAAAGTATTTACCGAGGTGACCCTTACCGAAAAACTGCCGGAGAATGTGAAGCCGCGAAACGTGATAGCCGCTGACGACGAATATCCGGAGGTGCTGATAAAAGGCTGCAGGATGAGAGGCAACCGCGCCCGCGGACTGCTATTAGGTTCTCGAGGAAAGATTGTGATAGAGGACTGTTACTTCCATATACCCGGCGCGTCGATACTGTTTGAAGGCGACGGCAATTTCTGGTTTGAACAATCGGGTGTGAGAGATGTGACGATACGCAATAATACTTTCGAGAACTGCAACTATGGCAGCCCGGCGTGGGGCAACGCCTGCATATCGGTGGGCAGCGGAATACCCGATAAAACGACATCGAGATATCACAGAAACATCAGAATGACCGGCAATACATTCAGAGTATTCGACCCCAGGATAGTGAATCTGTATTGTGTGGACGGATTTGAATTCGACTCCGACAACAAGATAATAAAAACCACGGATTATCCCTATAAGGGAAAAGAGACGCGCTGCTTCGTTACAGAGAACTGCTCGAATGTAAAGATTAAGTGAGATAAAACAGGAACTTAAGACTAATTTGACTAATCAGTCGTATCAGGCCGGCTTTTCAAAATAACAAAGGACTGAGGCGGAGTGGCCTCAGTCCCTTTTATAGAAGCTTTTAATTTGCTAAAATTATTCTGCTTTGCCGGCTGAACCAAGCACGTTAACGATTTTGTGCTTGTAGAGTTTCTCCATGTTGTCACGAGCCGGGCCAAGATATTTGCGGGGGTCGAACTCAGCGGGCTTCTCGGCAAATACGCGGCGAACTGCTGCGGTCATGGCCAGACGTGAGTCGGAGTCGATGTTGATTTTGCAAACGGCGCTCTTGGCAGCCTTGCGGAGCTCTTCTTCGGGGATACCGATAGCATCGGGAA
>CAYZFL010000211.1:0-2440 GCA_964477785.1 uncultured Bacteroides sp. | reverse complement strand
TAGTTACTTGCCGATGCAGAAGCGGCTGAAGATGGAATGAAGGACGGTGTCGGAGGTGATGCGGCCGGTTAGGGAGGCAAGAGAGTCAAGAGCACGTCGCAGGTGGAAGGCCAGCAGGTCGGGCGTGAGGCCCATGACCATGCCTTCGAGCATTTCACGCAGGCTCCCCGCCGCTTCGATTAATGACTGGTAGTGTCGGATGTTGGTCACCGCTACCGATGTCGGCCCCAGCTGTTCGACTCCGGATAGTCCGTATAATGTCTGTCTCAAATCACCGAGTCCCTCTCCGCCAAGGGCACTGATGGCCATGGACGGAATGATCTTCACTCGTTCAAGTCCGGGACTTGACGCAAGGAATTTGTCAATTCCATGAGTCAATGAAGCAGCCAAAGACAAATCATCTAAGGTATCGGTTTTCGTGAGCACCGGCAGCAAGGAAACATCATCCGACAGACTCCGCATGAATACGCCGAACGTCTGCTTCAGCGAAGATTCGTCTGCCCCCATGGGTGGAACAACCCAAAGGGCAATGGCTGTTTTGGATATTTTGTCGAGTGCTTTGTCGATGCCTATTTTCTCGATTTTATCTTCAGATGCACGTAATCCGGCTGTGTCGCAGAATCTGAACAGAGTGCCGTTGATGTCGGCTGTACCCTCTATTGTGTCACGGGTAGTGCCCGGTATGTCGCTCACAATGGCGCGGTCGTCGTTGAGCAGGGCATTGAGAAGTGTCGATTTTCCGGCGTTCGGTCGCCCGATTATCGCCACCGGCACACCGTTTTTGATAGCATCGGCAGCGGCGAATGTTGATGTCAGCGAATCTATCGCAGCAAGTATCTTACGCGCAAGCTCTTCGAGACGGACTCGGGAGGCAAACTCCACGTCTTCCTCCGAGAAATCGAGTTCGAGTTCAAGCAATGAAGCGAGGTCGAGTAGCTGAGCTGAAAGGTTTTGTATCTCAGAAGAAAAGCGGCCCTTGAGCTGCGAAATGGCCAGCCGATGGGCGGCTTTTGAGGTCGAAGCTATCATGTCGGCCACAGCTTCCGCTTCGGGCAGGTCTATATTGCCCGAGAGAAATGCGAGGCGTGTAAATTCACCCGGCTCAGCCATGCGTGCGCCTTTATCTATAAGTGCCTTAAGCAGAGCTTGCTGGATGTACATAGAGCCGTGAACCGAAAATTCCACCGTATCAAATCCGGTAAAGGAATGTGGCTCACGGAAAACAGTTGCCAGACATCGGTCAAGCTCTTCACCTCCGGAGTCGAGCAAAGTGCCGAAAGCTGCTGTATGTCCGGGTGTCTCAACAAGTGGTTTGCGTGACCGCCACAGTCGGTCGCATATTTCAAAAGCCTTTGGTCCCGAGACCCTTATCACGGCTATGCCCCCTACCCCGGGAGCCGTTGAGACCGCGCATATCGTGTCACCTCCGGCCATTACGAATGCCTCACTTCCTTGCATCTCGATTTCTTCTGCCATTGCGCGTAATTTGAGTAACTTTCCACTTCGTTTTCAATATCATCGGGAAGTGCCGAAAAGAAGTCAAAACCCGTCACTTTCTCAACCTCATCTACCGTCACCACAGCCTTCTGTGCACCGCCATCCACACGCTTGTTGTCCATCAGGAATGCGATTGCGCGGGGAGGATTGGCAAATGGGGCGAGCACAACCTTGAAAAACTGTGCCGGGACAGCCACTCCGGTCTCGCCTATGTGAGCGATGGGCGTGCTTGACATCACCGGGCCGCAGATGATGATTATAGCTGAATCGCGAGCGGCCCAGTTTCGGCAGTTTTTCTCTACCGTCTGCCATGCACCCGCGTTGAGATCATGTTCCTGCGGACAGATATTTGTAAGGAAATGGGTTGCGTCCATAGCCTCTTGGCTCCATTTGAAATCGGCGGCCGGCGCCATGTGCCCCCGGTCAAAACCCGAATGGCGGTAGTCGTCGAGCTGAGCGTTTCCCTTCACATCGGGGTCAGGCCGAAATTTATCGGAGCGCGGAGCAGTGCCTTCGGTCTCATCGGCCGTAAGCTCCCACGCTACATAATTTGGTATATGCGTTTCTGAATTAAACGACACAACGAAGCCGGGATATTCAATCATTTCCGATTTCAGTTCCGCCGGAACAGACACTTTCATCAGCTCTTTTGCGGCTTCCGGAGCCAACGAGTCCTGCGCCCTGACATTACCACCGCAGGCAGCAAGTATTGACATAAACGCCAGGCCTACAGCGGCAAAAACAGCCATCGCAAGCCTCTTCCTATCTAAATACTTTCTCTTCATCACTTTTAATTCTTCTTTAAAACTCATCGTAACAAGAGGCCTGAATCCGAAATTTGCAGCCCCCTTATCAGATGCAAAGTTAATGAAAAGTGACAAAAGAATATTGGCTGATGTTTAATATTATTTCTGAAACAGTTGATTTTTTGTCTGAAACAGCT
>CAYZFL010000210.1:0-2461 GCA_964477785.1 uncultured Bacteroides sp. | reverse complement strand
TAGTAATTTTCATGGAGAAAAGTCGCCAAACTTTTCCTTTAAATTACTAATTTTCAGGGACTTTTGCAAACATAATCACTCGAAAATTAGATGTTTAACAGCATAATTTTAATTTTTGTCATCTACTAAAATTAATTTTATTAACCAAAAATCATAATAAAATGAAAAATTATTTGTTATTAGGAACACTTCCCCTATTGATTGTTTCTTGCAATAATGAAGAAACCTTACTTTCAGGTTCTTCAGAGCCCATTGTTTCAAAATACAATATTCCCACAGGTGTTTATTTAAAAGACGGAAAAATCTTAAAGAATCTTTCCCGCGCAGAAATTACAGACGACATGGAACCGGCTTTATCTTTCCCGAATCAAGAAGCCCTGGATAATTATTTAGAAACAACCATCATCATGCCTCCAATGGATTCTGTTCCAGCTGGTCAGATAATAATTCCCACCTACGGCTCTATTCTGACTTCTTTTGAAAATAAATTAGATTCGTTAGCAGACAATTGCCCTGACGAGCAGACATTCAAAGCTCTATATGACGTAATGTCGGCCGAATATGACGGTAAATTGGTCAGAAATAACATCTGGACAAGCGATTTGTCGATGTATCTACCGGGGGGAGTTGAAGAAGAAATGTTTTATGTAGCTAATACTAATGGCAATTATGTTGTTGATGATTCCATACACAACATCTTTCCGACAGAGTCTGTCACCTTACAACTTTCTAATTTTGATCAGGAAACTTCTTTAATGTTTCAGGAATTTGACACAACGCATTCTTCAGGCAACAATAATGGTAATGTTGGTAATGGTAATTCCTCAAACAATGAATGGGAAAGTACACCTCCCTACTATGGAGATCTTAATAAATTCAGAGATTTGCCCAAAAGAGACAAAAGAGTTTTATTCAGGGCCGAAAGGAAAAAGAATATCGTTAAAATCAAATTCTTTGCAAAAAGAAAAAAATGGACTGGTTTTTGGGTAAATGACCCACATCGTACATATGCAATAGAACCTCATATCAGAGGCCTTTTTGATTATTTGTGTTACCCTCCCGGTCCTTATACCACAGAACGTCTCACTAAAAAGACTAAAGTATGGAAACTTGATTTAGCCAAAATCAGAAAAGACAATTATTATATAGGCGGCACTATCAAGACCTGGACGGATCTTACGGCTGATAAAGATTATAAAGGTGATTATATCTATACTATAGATAATTTTGGCAATAAGATATACCAATTTTCCGATGAAAATGCAAAAGTGGTAGATATTTCTCTATAAATTGCTAAAATTATTATTCAGTCTGCAAATATAATTTTGGACATATTGAGACACGCTCACAAATATTAATAATATTGCTAATTATTTTAATTTTTACAATATTAATATAATTTAGAACAAAAAACTTTGCAATTTACGTTCATCAGTTCTATATTTGCGTACACTTAAATTCAATCAACAGACCAAACACCTTAGAGTGATATTTACTTCCTACTACAAAAGTTCTTAAACCCATAAATCACAAAGCCTATGAAAAAGTTATTAATGGTCACAACCCCATTGCTTCTGCTCGCCTGCATTCTTTGTAGCGTCGAAGCTTCAGGTCAGAAATTCATTTCTTCAATTGAGGCCGGGCCTAATTTATATCGAATGACTGACAAATCGCCTTTCATGTTAGGAGGAGAGATTGGCTATCGTGTGGATTTTCTTTTCAAAGATAAACCATCCGGATGGTATCTCACGTCAGGACTTAGTTTTGTACTTGACCGTACTAAAGGTGACGAGACATTTACTGATCCGGTCACAAAGAAAGAGATTGAGTGCGAAGCCAGTCTTTATCAGCTCAGTATACCTCTTAAAGTTGGATATCGTAAATACTTTTCTCCCAATTGGAGCGGTTTCGCCGGTATTGGAACTGGTTTAAAAATAGGGCTTTTTGGAAAAGGAAAGAATGTTTTCTACGCCATTGAAGATCCTCGCGGAGGATATTATACATACGGCGAGCACAAAGACTTTTCCAATGTATTCAGCGGCGATGTCTTCGATCGTTTTTGCTGGTCTATGATCAAAGTGGAAATTGGAGCCGAGTATAAGTCCCATTACCGTTTTTCTCTTAATTATACTCTTGATCGATTAAGCAACAAGCCAAATGGTTTTTGTTTCGACGGCACCGGTGCAAGGCAGGGCTTTACATTTATGTTCGGTTACAGATTCTAATTACATTAATCGTCCGGAGGACTGTGTAAAATTTTGCACAGTTCTCTTTTTTATAATGTTTGTTAGAAATTTCAATTTCTCAACTCTAACCCAATCATGATGAAAAAGCTATTTTTACTGCTTGCGGTAGTATTTGTTGCCCTGACAGCAAGCGCCCAGCTATACCAAAAGCCGGAAAAGGTAGGCAAATTTGAAATCGAGCCGTTCTATGGCCTTGGTTTCGGATATAAATATCA
>CAYZFL010000209.1:0-2477 GCA_964477785.1 uncultured Bacteroides sp. | reverse complement strand
AGAAAGGACATAAATTTTAGAACATAAGGGCAGAAGAAAATAAGAACAAAAGGGGGTTGAGGGAGAGGGAGATAAAGAACAAAAGGTTTTTCTTGCGAAAAACGGGGAAGGACAGAAGGATTTGGACCAGAGATCCATAGGACCAGAGCTTTTAACAAAAGAACAGATAATTGAATGAACAGAAGGGCACTTGATCCCTAGAATACCGTGCTCCCTTGCGGTCGCGCTCCTTCGTGGTCCGCAAGGATAAGTCCGGCGAAAAGCTCGCCGAGTCGGAAGAAGACCTGCTCGAACACCGCACCGACGGCACCGATGCGTTTTCTCCCATTCGGTCGAAGCTGCTTCGCGGTCGATACCCTCTACATCGGCTGCGAGAAATTCCCGTATCACGACACCTTCGCCATAACCATCGGCGGTGTGCTTTAATTCAGTCTTGAATTACATGACCGCTACATGGACTTGCCAGTGGTAAAACGCTAAATACCAAGCATATTCTGTCAAGGCTAAATTCAGTTCAATACGAATTTAGCCAATTCAATTACATGAAATTACATGAAATTAGTCTATCCCCACGAGGGAATATAAGCGACATCGCGGCGGTTTGTCCCTTCAGGAGTGCCAACTTTAATAAGCCCTCTCTTTACCGCTTCTCGAATTACGATAGAAACCATCGGGTAATTCTTTTCCTCGACACCCATGCGCTCACGAAACGATTTGTTCGTCATCATCTCGTTCGACATATATTTGAGGCAAGCATGTTGGTAACAGGCTTGTATGCGTTCCTCTTTGGTCGTGTCTGCCCAACCTTTATATTCCGAAAGGATTACGGTGGTACGGATATCCGAAACACGATATTTAATTGGGGGCAACTGATATTCTTCAACACCTGCCAACGCTTTATCCATGCCACTTCCTTTCTCCTCGCAAAATCCCATTCGTCGCATAATGTCGGCCAACTCATCATTGCGCGATTGATATTCATCAATAAAGCGGTCAGTGCTGATGAGCGGTTGACCGGGTGAAGAAATTTCCACTCTGTCGGAGTAAATCTCCACCATAGGGAATCCTTGCACCGCGAAATTTTGATGGATAATCATATTTGCGACTATTTCGCGGATGGCTTTTTCGGGATACATCCCTCACATCCTTGCGGAGTGCGCGTCCAATTTCTTCGTTTGCCGGTAATTGCCCGTTAATCCAATCAAGCATCTGCACAAACCGGACAGCATAACCCTGCTCAAAAAGATTGTTCCCTGATGGGGTCAATCTTATTCTTTCCTCGATACACTATGACGCGAACCGCCTTGCGATAGAGATTGTCAAAGTCTCGAAGATTCTTTGCGAGCAAAATCGCACCAAGTTGAGTTACGCCGTACCCCAATTCGGTAGGTATTACAAATTTCTCCGAGATAAATTTGTCGACTATGCCGTTTACGGTACTGGGCATGGGAATGTTTAGCCGATCGAAATAGGTTTCAGCACTCAACAGGCTTACAACTTCATTAGCCGACATGCATTCGCGTATAACAATGGCATTCAGCGGTAGATTATTGTTGCGTTTCCAAAGTTTAGCTTCTTTTTCAGGATAGCCGATAAGTTTCTTGGTAAGGGATCCTATACGGATATAAGCCGTATTGAGGAATGACACCGGCCTGTCCGTAGCCGCCAGAATCCGATACATCGAAATATGTTGTTTTGGATTTCCATTGTAATCGAACTCAATACATTCAAAGTCCAATCTCGGATTAAGACGATTGACAAGCCATAGTTCAAGTTCCTCATTTCCGACCTTATGGTTGCGGCACTTGAAACTTGTACCCACAATATTATGGCTGCCGTCTTCAACTCCGAACACGAGGTAGCCGTATGGCAGATTAAGCAGAGCCGCACTATTGGATAGCGCGGAGATACGTTCTCCGATTTCTTCCTTTGAGTGAAAATTATGTTTGAACTCAACGCATTCAGATTCTGTTGGCAATGCCACCAGACGATTGAGTAGTATTTCTAATTCAGCCTGTTCCATAATGCAAAATTACGAACTTTTCGTGAGATATGCCTCTGATTTCGGAAATATTAGCTAACTTTGTAATACCTTATGGCACAGTTCAACTCATATGACCAAAGCATAGATTTTTCGGCGATAAAAGATTATTGTCGAAAGCATGGTCGTGTACGGCAATACGCAAAGGATGAAATTTTTGTACAACAGGGAACCCGCGGGAGGTATCTTGGTGTAGTGGAATCAGGATATTTCAAGTATACGACCCTTTCTTCTTCCGGCAGCGAAGCGGTTGTCGGTTTTGCTTTCGAGGGAGAAATAGTAGCTGATTACTACAACTCATTCAACGGGATTCCCTCAGAGGTCACTATAATAGCTGGTTCCGACACGGCTGTGTCTCAAATTAGAACCACTGAAGCAAGGAATATCTTTAATGAATCGTTTGAAGGAAACCTTTCCGCACTCAATGGTACATTAT
>CAYZFL010000208.1:0-2517 GCA_964477785.1 uncultured Bacteroides sp. | reverse complement strand
CCGAAGCCTGCTGCATTCCGGCGTTCATCACGGCGAACACCGATGAAGCGAGAGCGGCCAGGCGCGTAGCCCAGTTGCCGCCGTCTTCCTCGGTCGAGTTGAAGAAGTTCTGCCAAGCCTCGTATATGTCGAGAAGCTGATTTGTCTCCTGAGAACCGAAGCGGCGCACACCGTCGAGAGACTTCTTGCGGTATGTGCGCTCGATACGCGCCTTAGCGTCCTCGTACTGCTTCTTTGAGATAAGCCCCTGGGCGTACAGCGACTCGACAACCTCCATGTCCTTCTTCATTGCCGCGGCGTTAGCCTCCGCCGATCCTGACTCAGGTTTGGCGGACTGCGGCATGAACTCGTCGGCATATTTCTTCTTCATGTCTGCCTGGGCGCGTAGATAATCCTCGTAAGTGATTAAATCCTTGTCGTAGGCGTCGGCCAACAATTCCATTTCAAGGTCGTAGCGCGTCTTGGCGTCCTGATAGGCATAGAGCTTCTTCCACTCGGCGACTTTCTGCGCCAGAAGTTTCTGACGGCGCAGTTGCTCGGCACTCTCGGCCTGTTCAATCTGCACCTGATAGTTGTGCCATTCCTCGGACGCGTGATTGTAGGCGGCTTGCATTTGTTTGAGATACTTCATTCGTATCTCAAAGAGCTGCTGTTGCAAGGCTTCCTCCTTGCCGTACAACTCGTTGCCCGGCGTATAGAAATCCATCTGAGCCTGTGTTTCCTCGGCCTGTTGCATACGTTTGGCCTCGTCCACTTTGAGGGCGGCTTGCTTTTTGAGCCATGCCGCCTGAGCCTCGGCTTTCTTCTTCAGGAGTTCCTGATAATCCTCGTCCTCGGTGAGGTTGAAGCGCGTGTAGACCGCCTCGCGGTCCTCGAAATACTGCATTTCGAGCTCGTGCTTGCGCAGAAGGTAGTCGCTCCACGACTTAAGACCGTTGGTATAATCAACGGTATTCTGCGCGTCGGCAGTCTCCCAAGTGCCCTTAGTGGCATTGAGAGCCTGTTTGAAGTCCTGACGCGCCTTAATCTGCGCCCTGCGGTCGGCAGCCTCACGCGCCTTGCGGTCCTTTTCGCTCTCGTAGGGAGTGAAATCGTCGAGAGTGAAGTCGGGATTACCGGCTACAAGGTCGGGGCCGGTGTTTGACTGGGCGCCGCGATATGCAAGCTCCGACTGATACTGCTCCAAAAGCTGACGTGCGCGGTCAACCGTTACCTCGGTCATCTCGATAATGTTGTTCTCGCCGGAGTGAATGGCGGCGTAGCCCGTCTGCCCGGAGTCAATCACCTGTTGGAGCGACTGAATAATCCAGTCGAGCGAAGTATCGTCGAGATGCCGAAGCGGAGCGACACCGTCGCGCATACCCTCGATTTGTCGCAGGGCGCTCTCGTGCGTCTCGTACTTGCCCCACATCTGATTGACAACCTCCGCAGGTTGCGGAGCCTCGATACCCCAGTTCCAGAGCGCCGAGTTAGCGAGTCTGCCCTGCCACTTGTTAAGGGCGCGTCCCTGCAAGTCCTTAGACGGAGTGTTCGCGGAGAGCGCGTTGATACGCGCCTGAACATCTGCGTCGATAGGTCTGCCCGCCGAGATGGCAGACGATACGCGCTGCGTGATAGTCGCCGCCTCCTGTGCCGTGGCACCGAAGGCTTCGAGCGAGGCTTGCAGGTTGGTGAGATAGTCCGACAGCTCCTTGTAGTAGTCCTGGTTAATCTGTTCCTCTGCGTCGGCGATGCCGCGTTCCTTAGCGGCTCGCTTGACAGCATCGGCGAGACGGTTGTAGGCGCGTTCGAGGTCAACGATGCGCCCGCGCTCGTCGATAAGGTCCTTCATATACTTGCCGTACTGCGAGATGATGGCGTCTTTGGCTTTCTTATACTCGTCCGTGCCCTCGGTGGTGCCTTTGAGGCGACCGAAAAGGACATCGAGGTTGTGCTGCTCCTTGACCATTTCCTCATTCGTGCCTTTGGCGGCGGCGAGAAGTTCCTTGCACTTCTTGGCGTATTCGTCGGCTTTCGGGAGTAATGCCTGAATAGCCACGACAACGGCACCGATGGCAGCGGCAATCATACCGAAGGGGTTGGTCTTCATCACCGTAGTAAGAAGTTTGAAAGCGTGAGTGGCGGCGCCGAGACCCTTGGTGAAGGCAAGCACGACGATACGGGAAGAAATGACCGCGAGCTGCCACAACTTCTGAATGCCGATGCCGATTTTCACCACGGCATTATAGGCGAAGTGTGCCGTCTTGGCAAGGACGAGACCGGCATAGTACGAAGCCATAATAACGATAAGGCGCCCGATTGCGACACGGTGCTCGATGATGAAGTCAACGAGCGAGTTGAGCACACGGAGAAAAGCCGATGATGAAGTGTAGATATGCTTCATAAGCGGATACAGCTTTTCGCCGAGTTCGATTGCAAGCTCGCTCACGCGCTTGCGGGCCTTGTCGATAGACGCCTGAACGGTATTGTTGAAGATGGCATACTCGTTTGAAGCCGAAGTACCCTCGCGGAAGGCTT
>CAYZFL010000207.1:0-2517 GCA_964477785.1 uncultured Bacteroides sp. | reverse complement strand
TTGTGTCGCTCTCGGCACTGTCGATTTCAATCGGTATGGTCGTCGACGATGCCATTGTGGTGCTTGAAAACGTGACCACTCACATTGAGCGTGGTTCCGACCCTGTGCAGGCTGCCGTCCACGGCACAAACGAGGTTGCGATTTCAGTTGTGGCCTCAACGCTTACCCTTATCGCCGTGTTCTTCCCCCTCACGCTCGTCACAGGTATGACCGGTGTGCTCTTCCAGCAGCTCGGATGGATGGTTACCATCATGATGATTATCTCCACGCTCTGCGCCCTCTCGCTCACCCCGATGCTTTGCTCCAAGCTCCTTAAACGAGATGTGAAGCATGGCCGGTTCTACAGAATATTCTTCACTCCTATCAACAAAGGTCTCGATGCCCTCGACCGCGGATACGCCGGCCTGCTGAGAGTTGTAGTCCGCCGCCGCGGAGTGACGATCATGGTCTGCCTCGCGATTTTCATAGGCTCCGTAACCCTTCTGAAATATGTGGGAACAGAGTTCTTTCCCACGGCTGACGACGGTCGCCTTTCTGTGAATCTCGAGCTTCCAATAGGTTCTAATGTCGAGATGTCGAAGGAAGCAACCTCGCGGCTCGTTGATGAGTGGCGCGCCAAATATCCCGAAATTCAGGTTATTAACTACACCACCGGTACTGCATCGGGCGACAATACTTTCGCCTCGCTGTCTGATAACGGCACGCATATCGTTTCGATGAACGTGCGTCTTACCGATCCCGGAGAGCGCGAGCGCGGCATCGTGGAAATCGCCGGCCTGATGCGTAAGGACCTCGAGAAATATCCCGAGTTCAAGAAGGCTCAGGTGCGCATCGGCGGCAACATGGGCGCGATGGGCGGTCAGGCATCCATCGACTTCGAGATTTTCGGCTATGACTTCGCAGCCACCGACTCTGTGGCAGCACGACTTCGCCGCGAACTACTGAAGGTGCCCGGCACCGCCGACGTTAGAATCTCCCGCTCCGACTATCAGCCCGAATATCATGTCGACTTCGACCGCGAGAAGCTGGCCCTCTACGGTCTCAACCTTCAAACTGCCGCCAATGCTCTGAGAAACCGTATCAACGGCTTCACTGCCTCCCGATTCAGAGAGGACGGCGAGGAATATGACATCAAGGTGATGTATGAACCCGACAGCCGCGTCTCGGTAGCCGACATTGAAAACATCATGCTCTACAATGCTCAGGGCAACGGAGTGAGAATACGCGACGTGGGAAAGGTGGTCGAGAACTTCTCGCCGCCTACTATCGAACGTAAGGACCGCGAGCGCATCGTCACCGTGAGCACATATGTGCAGGGCGTGCCTATGAGCGAGGTCATCGCCAAGGCCAGCGAGGTTATCGATGGCATGGATATTCCACAGGGCATCGACATTCAGCTCGCCGGTGACTTCGAGGAGCAGCAGGAGTCGTTCTCAAACCTCCTTATGCTCGCCGTGCTCATCATCATCCTGGTCTATATTGTAATGGCCGCCCAGTTTGAGAGCTACACATATCCCGGCATCATCATGACCTCTCTGCTCTTCGCCTTCTCGGGTGTATTCCTCATACTTTGGCTCACAGGCAACAACCTCAACATCATGAGTATGATCGGCGCCATCATGCTTATCGGTATCGTGGTGAAAAACGGTATCGTGCTCATCGACTACATCCAGCTCAATCGCGAGCGTGGCATGTCGATACGCCGGTCGGTAATCTTAGGCGGTAAGTCCCGTCTGAGACCTGTGATCATGACTTCTCTGACCACAATTCTCGGCATGGTGCCTATGGCTATCGGTACCGGTCAGGGTTCTGAGATGTGGCGCCCGATGGGTGTTGCCGTCATCGGCGGTCTTACCTTCTCCACCATTCTCACTCTGCTCTTCGTGCCTACGCTCTATTGTGTATTTGCCGGAAGAGGCATAAAGCGCCGGAGACGCAAACATCGCCGCAGACTTGTAAAACAATCCAAAGGCTGAATAATAGGCTCCCGGGCATTTTCAATGGAAGTGTTCGGGAGCCATACAGCTATTTAAAAACCGGGCCTTGTCAAAACTGGCCCTCAATATCTGATTTTCATGAAAGCAGTAATAATCACCTTTGACCAGGCGCATTACCACAATATACTCATAATCCTCGACAAACTCAGTTGCCGTGGATTCACTTACTGGCCCGAAGTGCAGGGCAGGGGATCGAAGAGCGGCGAGCCGCATTACGGCTCGCATGCATGGCCGTCGATGAACTCGGCCATCATGACAGTAGTAAGCGATGAGAAAGTGAAACCGATTATGGCCGAACTTCGTCAGCTCGACAGCGACCGTCCCATGCTCGGCCTCCGAGCCTTCGCTCTCCCCGTCGAAGAAAGCATGTGAGGAAATATTAAAGAGAGTCCTTGAGGGGTACTCATATCCCTGTCTCGGTAAACCCTTGGCTGGAGGAGAATCGAAACAGGCGCCCTTATCGGACGCCTGTTCCATATCGACATATTTGGTCTCTGTCAAATCATCACTTTTTCTCTCT
>CAYZFL010000206.1:0-2578 GCA_964477785.1 uncultured Bacteroides sp. | reverse complement strand
CATAGGCCGTGAGTGTCCACTGTCCCGCCTCGTGCCGTCCGTCGCGGTATGCCACGGGTCTTCCCGACGGGTCGTGGCGGTAGTGTATTTCGGATGCGCCGGGCAGTTTTTTGGTGATCAGAAGTCCCCTGGCGTCATAGTCATAGCGGTAGCCAAGACTCAGGAAACTTCCGTCGGTGGCGCTCATGGTGCCTTCAAGGCCCGGAGGAAGCACATATCTGAGACGTCCGAAGCCGTCATATACATAGTCGGTGCCGTCGGAGCTTGCCGGCGAGGCTTCGGCTCCGTCGAGAAGCGTGCGGACTGTCAGTCCCCGGAAGTCGGTCCAGGTCATGCGGCGGATGCCGTCTTCGTCGGTTTCCTCGGTGACGGTCAGAGTCCCCGCGGGCCAGTTGCCGGTTTTTTCCACTCCGTCGGCCGTGAGTCTGTATTGGGGACAGGCATATCGGCCGGAGGCGGTGTTGGCGAAGGTGCGCCGGGTGGATGTCTTCCGGGCCTGATGCCATGCGCTGCCCGCCTTGAGCGTGGCTTCGGGCTGTTCGCGCTGCGAGGCTTCGTAATGTGTCTCCGACCATGTATTGCTGTCGCCGTAAAAGCTGATGAACCCGCCATTCCATGTATTTGCTTTACATGTCTTTACAATATGTCCTCTCCTCCTTACAAAATCCGTCGCCTCCGTCTGGAATGGATTCAAAGAACTAGACACCACAATGAACATCAATATGACAATATTTCTGATTTTCATGGTGGTAATATGACGTTTTTTAGGAGATTAAAAGATTCTGTTTCATACTAAGTGCCATGAGCTTTTGTTGGCGAAAAGTTTGGGGCGGAGGCTAAATATTTAACTACTTAGCCTTACTCAAAAGTAGTTCCGGCGTAAAATTCACGCAAAAGATGTTCTAATTCCGATTGTTCATAAAAATAGGCGTAGGTAGAATAATCCTGCAGGTCGATGGGAGCATAAGTCCACAACTCGACCATCTCCTTGTTTGCATGTCCATTTGTAAAGCCACCTATTTCAAATTCATTTATAATCGTAAAGCGCGCCTGATATTTGCAATAATCCAGAAGGAATTTTTCTGTTATTTTAGACCTGTTGTCTTCAAACCATTTGACCAAAGCAATTGAGTTTGGGGCGAAAAAATATCCGGCCGAGTTTCTCATGCTTAAGAATCCGCAGACATCCTGAAAGAACTGTACTACTATATATTCCTTTTCGGATAATTCCATAATGCCATTGTTCTTGTTTTTTTCTATAGAAGCGCGGTTATGAAGCTGATTCAGGGCTATGGGCAATTCCCGCATATTTATTACCGAAGTCAGTTTATCATATTACCTATCGAACATTCCGTTCAGAGCTTTGTTAAATTTCACCATCATGGTGTCATCCTCACATATCACCTGCGCTGCCATTTTCCCGGCTGTCAGCGAGTAAACTGAGATAAGGCCCAATATTAATAATCTGATAGTTCTCATAGATTCTTTAATGTTAATAACCTACACAGTCCATTGTTCCGTTTAATCGATTAAATTTAGTATAAGGTAATTTTTTGATGTTTACATAATACAGAAAATATTCCTCCGATGGCAATTCGGTAAGAGGATTGCCGGAATAATGCCAATAAAAGACATTTATAAGTGAAGCCTGAATGCCCCAGAGAAATGAATATTCTTTATAGCCTTTGATGCTCTTGTCCCAGCAAGGCCAAAAAACATCGGACCACTTTTTATAGAAGCTGTTTGATTTGTTTTTCTTCTCTTCGGAACTCATCACTCTCTCATGCCAATTGTAATATCTTGTTTTCCATATTATTTGGGTCCCTAAAAGGTTGCAATAGAATTTAATCAATTCAGGCGAAATGTATTTCTTGTTGATTTTGAGCCAGTTATGCCATGTCGGCAAATCACGCAAATAGAGTTTTTGGGGGAATCTGTCGGTATAATAATTAATGGAATAATCACTAAAAGAAGGCATTCCGCAACATTGTATCAGGAACCCGCTTATAAGCATCTGTTTGTCATTCAATGAAATATATGCCGGAATCTTGGTGTTATCCGATACAGAATCATTCAGCGATTCATGCTCTTTTCCTTCCTGTTTCTCTGGGTTATTATAAACCACATACAAGGAATCCAGATAATACTCAAAATATTCAATATTAAGAGCATTATGAAGAATGAATGCCAAAGAATCTTTCTTAGCTATATCCTCTTTTTTAGATAATATTTTGTCGAATTCTTTGTTCCAGTCCTTGCCGGAAGCAATTGGGACACATATACTCAAAAGGATTAGAGCCAATAGTATATTTTTCATAATCTATCTTCTTGAAATTATATTGCCGTTTTGTACTTTGTATTTCCTGATAGTTTTAGAAGAATCACGATTAGAGATAATAACATCCATTTTAGTTACTGTTTCATTGATTCCACCATAACCGTCAAAAATTACCTCTGTGCTCTCGATATCGTTTAAATTTCGTTCATATTTTTCTGTATGGGAATGTGCTTTATTCTTAATTTTGCCTGGATCGGTCATTACATTGCCATTTTCATCTTTTGGTGGTGTTATGCCATA
>CAYZFL010000205.1:0-2632 GCA_964477785.1 uncultured Bacteroides sp. | reverse complement strand
TGCTTCTCAAGAAGTTGGACTCACTGATCTATCGTTTAGCGGACAGTAATAATTCCCAACTCAAAAAACAGGAAAAAGCACGACAAAAAGAGGCAATACTCCGTTACCTTGAAAGCGTTGATACAATTACTAATGCCGAGGCTCGAGCTCTTTTGGTCCTGCCGGACAAAGACATTTCCTATGTGTCCAGATTGTTAACAACACTTTTACGCGAGGGAGAGATTGAACCGGCTCCTAACTCCAAGCCGAATCGTCCTGTATATCAGCGTAAAACTAAACCGGGATGATTCGTTTGCAGTTCCGCTTGCAGTTTCGCTTGCAGCTTTTCGCTCGCCACGAATCGCAATCGACAATACATCAGGCACTTATATAAACTCTGCTTGCAGCTTTGCTTGCAAGTCCTTTGCTGAAATAACCAATCAGAATGGTAAAGAGAATCAAACATAACCTCGACGAGCCGACTCTCGACATGGGCTTCGACGAGATGGATGCCGTTTCCCAACAGGAAACCGGCCCCGTCACAGTCCTTGGCATGACATTCCCTAACGATGAGGAAAGGCGCGCATACTTCCGAGAGCAGCTTCGCGAGAAGCTGCCCGAACTTCGCCAAATCGAGGGCTTTCCTATCGGCTCAGACGATGACATCGTCAATCTGTCCGACCCTCCATATTACACTGCTTGCCCAAATCCGTGGCTCAACGATTTCATCGCTGAGTGGGAACAAGAAAAGCTCCAACTCGAAGCCGAAGGCAAACGACAACCCAACATCGTTGTCAACGAGCCGTATGCCTATCCCGTTCGAGAAAAAAAGAGTAATTCGATATATACCGCTCATTCTTACCATACAAAAGTACCACCTGAAATTATACTAAAATACTATCTTCATTATACGCAACCTGGAGATATTGTAATTGATAATTTCGCTGGTACCGGAATGGCAGGTGTTGCAGCAAAATTCTGTAATTTTCCCACCCCAGAAATTTTAGGTTCAATCGAGACTGTCTGGGAATCTTTATTTCACACTTCTCCGAACTGGGGTGCCCGTTATGCAATTCTAGGCGATTTATCTCCTATTGCTTCATTCATCACATACAACTACAATACATATTTCAACAAAAAAGAATTTATCAGACTCGCAACTGAAATATTGACTAAACTTGAAGATGAATTTGGCTATACATACCAATTCAAACTTGATAGTGGAGAATCTGTTGAAATAAACTATGTAGTTTGGAGTGAAGAGCAGATTTGCGCCTCATGTGGTGAAAGATTCGTTTACTGGGATGAGGCTATTGATATTCAGAATAATATCCAAAAAGAAGTATATCAATGCCCTCACTGTGGAACTATTATAAAGAAGAAAAGCTCTAATAAATTCTTTAATACTGAATTTGATGACGTCATTAACCAGTCTGTAAAAGCCTGTTCTTTTGTTCCCGTCTTTTTCAATTATAGTATTGGCAAAAAACGGTTTGAAAAGGTCCTTTCCATGAATGAAAGAGCTCAAATGATGGTTTTAGTAAATACTCTTCCATTATCGAATGCTCCAATTTCTAAACTACCTAAAGGAGATAAAACTACTGATCCGGAAAATATTGGTATTACATATCTACATCAATTTTACACAAGGCGAAATCTTTCTATCCTTTTACGATTCAAAGAACTTATAGAAAAAACTGATTGCGATGGCCGATTAAAACTGTTTCTTGGTGCTTGGTTTACATCATGTCAAAGCAGATTACACCGTATGAATAGGTATGCACCGAAACATCATCGACACGTAGGACCATTGGCAAATACATTATATGTAAGTGCGACTCCTACAGAAATTTCACCTTTCTATTTTATCAAGGCTAAATTAAAAGAAAACTCACTCGATATAGCTCCAGATAATTCTGTTGTAAATCAGGTGGCCTCTGCAACCGATGTGCGCCTTTCTGATAATTCAATAGATTATATTTTTACTGATCCTCCTTTCGGCGCTAATATTATGTACTCCGAACTCAATTTTTTACTTGAGTCCTGGCTTAAAGTACATACTAATAATACTTCTGAGGCTGTATCTAATAAAACCCAAAATAAGGGGACATTGGAATACCTACAGTTAATGACACAGAGTTTTAAAGAATATTACCGTATTCTAAAACCTGGGAAGTGGATGACAGTTGAATTTAGCAATACTTCTAATGCAATTTGGAATGCAATACAAACGTCTCTCCAAAACACAGGTTTTGTTATCTCTGCTATATCAGACCTTGACAAAGGCCGAGGAGGTTTACATGGTATTGTCGGAGTAACGGCTGTTGACCAAGATCTTGCCATTTCTTGCTATAAACCACTTAATGATTTTTATACTTGTGATATGCAAGACAAGGAGTCTGAGAATGTTTGGCGATTCATAGATGATTTTTTATCTCATCTTCCTGTCCATTTGGAAAAAGCTGGGAAAACTACTGAAATTCGTGAACGTCGGCCCAAAACCCTTTACGATAGACTTGTTGCATTCTATGTTCAGAATGGGTTTCAAATACCATACAATGCACAAGATTTCCATGCCTGCCTGCGCGAGCGATATGCCGAGCGCGACGGAATGTATTTCCTCCCGTCGCAAGCTGCGAAATATGATGAACTT
>CAYZFL010000204.1:0-2692 GCA_964477785.1 uncultured Bacteroides sp. | reverse complement strand
TTGAACGTGGCACGATGGAGCGGCTTACAGTCGCTCAGATCTTTATTCCGTTCCCATTTATCGGACAAATCCTTATGGGAAATTTTTCCGGCACGGCGGATTGTGTCAATCAACCAGGTGTATTTTTGCAGTTGATTCATATCTCTTGAATTATTTTTTGAGTTCTACTTCACGACCTCAAAATCAGTTGAACCGATAAATAGTTCCGCCAATTGAGTCAGTCTTAGCTGTCCATTCTGCATGGATGTTGTGTTATAGAAAGCCCAGTCGGGACCTTTCCCGAGAGTAAAAGAAAAGGTATTCTTGAGTAGTTCGGTTAATGCGTTCTTCACCGATTCTGGGAATTCAGCATCACTGAATATTCGCCAATATGGTCTGCTATTAGTCCAATAGAGAAAAGATACGTGGAAGCGATAATCTTTGTGCTTCACGTCGAAACCGACCTCCGGTACTTTGAGATCCATTATGCGGATAGATGCTTTACCAAGAAAACGTGCATGAAGTGCTTCCGCAACTTCCGAGATGTAGTCTCTCCACTGGTCTGTTTTGAGATCCATTATCATTTTTTGCATCGGAGTAGTAAGTCTCTCCAACATGGCCAGGCGATCTTCAAGGATAGCGATTTGGTCATCGGGTGTCATAGAATCAGTTAGACCCAATTCCTGTTTTATTTCTTTTTCTGTCATATCATGTAATTCTTTGTATTCATTTTTTGTCCGGAATCTTTCTTCAAGATAGTCAAGATATTGGCATACTGCGCTTTCAAGGTAAGGCTCCTTACTAAATATTTCCGCGTTGTTTGCTGACAAATCTTTTATCCATCGGATAATATCATGTCTAAAATCTTTGACTAATATCTTATCACACAATACTGTCCTATAATCTTGTTCGTCTCCGTTTCCTTCCCAACTACGGGAATATAATGAGGGCATCGTATAACCAATCGGATTCAAATACAACACAATAATGCTATCATCTTTATAGCCCTTACTTCTTGCCAATTCATAGTATCGACAAATCTGGCCGGGCTGTTCTTCTGCTGAATTGACCTTATTTTCGATTATTAGAAATTGACTTTTAGAACGGAGACTCAAGTCAATTCTATTGTGGTCAGGATAATCAATATCATCAATCGAGAATGATTCCGGGTCGATTCCTACAATTTCTTTAAGAAAAGACCATAGTATCACCTTATGGTGTAAAAGGTCATGAAGGATGATGCTGTGAGCTGTCTCTTTCAGTTTTCCACGTGCAGCTGCAGAAATTACATTTATATGAAATTTCTTGCGACTGAGAAAATCTTTTTCAATCACATCGCATCCCACTCCAAGAGTTAGCAGTTTCTGATAACATTGAAGTGCTTTATTTTCAAGTTTTGTGATGATTGAATCCATGTTTTGGGATTTGTTTATTATCTATAACGCAAAGGTAATCATTCCTTGTATCATTTAACGATACAGAATAAAAATTTATTACAATCTCGTCATTTTAAGAATAGAATAGAAATGGCGGTTTTTGCGTCAGTTATTTCAATCGTGGATTGAGGTCAAAATATCCTCTTCATCGGGATAACTGAGATCAAATATATTTAGATAGGTATTGGCGCAGCATTCATCCTGCCACATAATCACCTCGCTTATAGTCAAGTGACCGTCTTTGCCAGGGATGACATAATATTCCTCATATTCGGTATAGTCAAGCTGAATATATAGCGATATATACTTTTCATAAAGATACGTGTCAATTCCAAGCATCGCGAACCACTCATCTTTGTCACGAGCTAATTTTTCAAGGGATGAATATGGTTTTACAATATTGCATAAGAAGGCATGACGCTTGCGCATCATTTTATAGCGTTCTTCGTAAGACATACATACCAGTTCCATAATCCAAAAGTTACTATCGTTTAGTAGCCCGCGCCGGATTCGAACCGGTAATGTCCCTTCCGGGGCACTTCCCATCTAATATAAAGCGCGTCTGACCAATTTCGCCACCGGGCTGATGTAATTGTACCGCAAAATTACACCATCGGTGTCTCATTTTGCGGTACAACTATCAATAAAATGAAAAAATCCAACCGATGGTAGTATAATAGAGTTGGCCGATACACGGTATTGCCCTTTGCAGGATCTTCCGAAAAATCCTATGCGTCATACCCCTATGCGCTTTGCTGAGCCATTTACTGTGCAGGCGTCCCGTCAGCTCAAAGGGTCATGACATTTCGATACTGATAAAACTCAGTGAAACGCATCGCCGCCAAAACCTTTCTCAACAATCGGCTGGATTATATTTATATATACAATTCTACATCAAGTCTGTTGACCATCCGAGGGCTTGAATTTTGAGGTCAAGTTCTCTTAGGCGAGCTGCACTTTGGTCATGAAGTTTGCGAAATTCCTTTGCGTCGACCATCCTCACATATTTAATCTCCATTCTGCCGTAGCGTTCCTCTCGTTCTGTCAGATGTTTAAGACCTTCATACAAGGTCTTCGTGCGCATTGACAATGTATCGCGCTCCGCAAGTAGTGAGGTAAGGTTACGGCCGTCGGTGACCGCGTTTGTGTTGGTAAGATTGATACGATAGATAAGGTCCCGTAGCTCATCAAGTGTTTGGTCCAGTTCTTCAATCACCTGATTGGCATCTTCCGTCGGCTCATCACCTTCCTGAACCCTGATGCAGTCCTTGAGGCGA
>CAYZFL010000203.1:0-2831 GCA_964477785.1 uncultured Bacteroides sp. | reverse complement strand
TTCTGCTTCTCAAGAAGTTGGACTCACTGATCTATCGTTTAGCGGACAGTAATAAAAAGAAATTCAAACAATTGCTTGCCAAGATATCCCTTGTCACCACAGAATTTACCTTTGACGTTTTCAATAAAAACTCCGAGTAGAGAGGCTGGCGGTCATCAACATTGCCCGGGGTGAACATTAAGTTCAGTATCTCACCTTTGTCATTGATAATCAGATGCAGCTTGAAACCGAAGAGCCACCCCATAGAGCACTTCCCTCGTTCTGCTATGCCTTTGAAAGTCTTATGAATAAGTATACGCTGATGTTTGCAGACTCTCAACGGGGTGGATTCGACATACGCAATGCCGGTACAAGTTCCCATCAACACCTCCTTGACAAATATCGTGAGGGACAGTAGCACTGATTTCTGTAATTCAACAAATCTATTGTATGACACTGTGTTAGGAAACAAGTGAGTAAGATGCCTGCATATATACTGAGTGTAAAAATGTTTAAAACATCGGAATCCCTTGCAGTGAAAGAGGATCAGTATAGTGATTACCTCAGCATCGGAAAGACGCCCGGGCTTATTGCGATGTACTTTGCCGTCGCTGATCTGATGATTTTTGAGCTCTGATGAAAAATACTTGCAGAAGTCATCGGCAAGACAGAAAATTTCAGTAATTTTGTCTTCGGTAATCATGGTTATAAGTCTTTGTAAATGTTATAATTGAGCACTATAAATTTACGAATTTTCCATGAACTTACCAAGAAAATCAGCCACTTAGTTTTATACTAAATGGCTGATTGTTATATCGTTGAATAGTCTTGTTCTTATATCGAACTCACCCTATTTATGCTTATGCCGACAAAGCGGAATCCGAGCGTGACGACATGCGGAAACGTGTAGACAACATCATGCGGAAACACAAAGTGGATATGTATATCTGTGGCCATATACACAATTTTCAGCACATACGTCATAAAGAATCAGATATCGACTATGTCGTCAACACATCCGGATCTCAGTCAAGAAACACACAGCCTACCGAAGGCACGGTCTTCTGCAACGGTACTACTGGCTTTTCTCAGTTGGCGGTGTCGAAAGATTCAATGAGTCTCTACATGATCGACAGAGATGGAAATGTGATTCACAAAATTCACCGGTCGAGGTAAGGTATACTAACCCAATTAATATATAGAGAGGGTGCATCGGAAACCGGATACATTCTCTTTTGATATTATTACAGAAAACCGAATCTGGCAAACAAAGGCGTATTCTTTAAACCTATAGCAACCACCAGCGATGTCACCCGTCATTACTCCTGTTATACATCGGCCGTATTTATAATATTGTTTCATATACGAAAACCGACATACTCAAAATGTTTGTAAAAAAACAATGTCTGATTTTTATAAATGATTAAAAATCAGACATTGAAAGTGGAGCTGGAGGGACTTGAACCCTCGTCCAAACGTCGAACGAATATGCTTTCTACGTGCGTAGTCAGTGTTTGATTTTCGAGCCGTGGCAGGCAACCGACAGCCAACCGCGGCCTTAGCCTCTAAAATTTCCCGGCATCCGCGAGGCGAAAATGCCGGTATTTCCGATTTATGAGCACCGCCTGATCGAAAGTCTCGGAAAAAGGACCGTCGGGCGATGTCTTGTCTCTGCGACTGTCGCGGAGATTAAGCTGATCTACTGTGCTTCAATCAGGCAGCAAGAGCGTAGTTATTTTCGCCAGTTAAATTTTCTGATGTCTCTGATTATGGAGCGTAGGCATCATTGCTCCGCACGCTTACATACCCCTCCTGAACGCTGTCAAAACCGGTCAGCCCCGATTTGTTTATTGTCTTTCTCTTTCTTTGGGGTATTACTCCATTAATAAAGGGAAAAGAGGTCGTATGTATCGAACTTCAAAAAAGCCAATATTTATGCAAAGTTAGACATTATTTCCGATTTATGCAAATATTTTTCGCAAAATCCCGTTATTTTGTCGCTTTGTCACTAATTTCTCCGTAACTCGTCTGTTAATTTTCAAATTTCTTTGGTAAATATTGAAAAAAAATTGGAACTTTAGCCTAATTTATTTATCTTTGCCAAATGCAATAACCGCCTCAATGCTTTTGTTGCCTCAATTCGTTTCCATTACCTTATTTTTTAAGGCCCGGAAATGTCTTTTTAATCCGAACTTAGAACTAACAACACTATAAAATTAATCAAAATTTAATTTCCAAGCAAATGAAAAGAATTTATACATTCGGCGATGGAAAAGCAGAAGGTAATGCCTCCATGCGTAACCTTCTCGGCGGCAAAGGCGCCAACCTCGCAGAAATGAATCTTCTCGGAATGCCTGTTCCTCCGGGCTTCACCATCACTACCGAAGTCTGCACCGAGTACACACAGTACGGTCGCGACGAAGTGATCAAACTCATCAAGAAAGACGTAGAAGAGGCCATTAAACATGTTGAGGCCCTCACCAAAAAAGAATTCAACAATCCCGCTAACCCTCTGCTTGTTTCTGTTCGTTCAGGTGCCCGCGCTTCTATGCCCGGCATGATGGATACCGTGCTTAACCTCGGTATGAACGATGCCACCGTTGAATCTCTTGCCAAAATGAGCGGCAATCCCCGCTTTGCCTGGGACAGCTATCGCCGCTTCGTCCAGATGTATGGCGACGTGGTTCTCGGTATGAAACCCAAATCAAAAACCGATATCGACCCCTTCGAGGAAATCATCGACAAAGTCAAGGAAGAAAAAGGCGTTAAATTCGACACCGAGCTTGACGTCGACGACCTCAAAAATCTTGTCAAGCTCTTCAAGGCCGCAGTCAAGGACTTCACCGGCAAGG
>CAYZFL010000202.1:0-2869 GCA_964477785.1 uncultured Bacteroides sp. | reverse complement strand
CCGAATATAGAGATTATACTTGTAAATGACGGGAGTCCGGATAATTCATGGGATATATGCATGGACTACGTTTCTAAATATCCTAATATAAAGGCATTTAAAAAGGAGAACGGAGGTTTGAGTTCTGCAAGAAATTTTGGTCTTGATCATGTAAATGGGGAATATGTAGGTTTTATTGATAGTGATGACTGGGTTGAACCGGAAATGTATGATTATCTATATCGGCTTATGAGAGATTATAATGCTGATGCCACCCAGATTAAATATGAATTAGCCTACGCCAGCGAACATAAGATGTCGGTCTCAAAAGAGCATATAGAGGTAATTAAAGGTTGCGAGAATATTTTGGAATATTATATGGAGCAGACTACTGCAACGGGAGATTACTCCGTATGTATTTGTCTTTTCAAAGCTTCCAACGCAAAAAAATATAAGTTCAGAGAGGGTAAGACATCAGAGGACATGGATTATAAATTTAAAGTCCTTTCTGAATGTACGTGTTTTGTCTCGAGCAATCAGCCGAAATATCATTATTTTCAAGGGGGCAATTCAATATCATCAGGCAAGCTTGTTCTCAAGAACTTTCAGTTATATGAAAGTGCGGAAGTGCTTTATCAATTGTGTGAGTCATGTTCCAATAGCCGTACACGCTTTTTGGGTGAAGTGAAGAAGGCAAGAACTCCATTTTCTCTCTTGTCAAAAGCTGCTTTTTATGGAGTTTCAAAAGATATTGATAGAGATATGTTAAAAAAACTGGTCAATGAACATCGTTCGAATCTCCCGATACTTTTAAAATCACCGATGCCACTTAGTCGTAAGATAGTAGCGATTGCTTTATCTATTAATTTAAAATTTACCCAAAAACTCATTTCCTTTTATAAGAAAATCTCAGGAGGAAAAATATAAAAATGTATAGAAAAGAAGCCTCATCCATCCTTATTTAAAGAGGCTTAGTAAAACAGAAATCCAACTGCAAAAAATTTAAATACTGATGAATTTTGCGATAGTCCATAATAGCATTCCTCAATTCGGTGGAATAGAAAATCAGATATTATTATTGATTGAATATTTAAAACCCCGAAATCATGTGGTATTTATTACGAATATTCCCCAATCAGAGTTAGCTGTCAGACTAAAAAATATGGGAGTTAAGGTATATAATTGTTCTAGCTCATGGTTGTCGTTTGTTTACTATATTTCTAGAATTTGCAAAAAGGAAAAAATTGATATTTTACAAGCTCATACATTTGATACTGGGATTAAAATTCGTCTTATAAAATTATTTTGTCCAAGGCTAAAAATTGTTGTGCGTGTACATACTTATATAGAGAGTTCTTGGATATCGAAATTAAAAAAACGAATTTATTATATAATTGATAGTCTTACGTCTCCATTAGTATCGAGATTCATTATCAACGGTAGTTATTTAATAAGAGAGTTCAAGTCACAGACTTTTATAAAAGAGAATAAATTTGTGCCTATAATAGACGGAATAAAAGGAGTAGCTCCATTGAAAGGCCTAACTGTCCCGGAATTTGATCGGCCTTTAAAGCTACTTATGATAGCAAATGTAGTCCCTCATAAAGGTCATGATATACTAATAAAGGGCATTAAACTATTAAAAGAAAGAGGAATAATTTTCAACTGCAATATTTTAGGCGCTTTAGATATTGACAAGGAGTATTACAATTCATTGCTGTTATTATCCCGGGAGGTGGGTGTGGAGAATCAAATTACTTTTAAAGGATTCCAAGGAGAAATAAAAGAATTTTTGCTGAGATCAGATTTGGTCGTCTTACCTTCAGATTCGGAAGGAACACCAAATTGCATCATGGAAGGAATGTCAGCCAAAAGGCTTGTAATAGTATCAGATACCGGAGGGGTAAAAGAGATGGTCCAAAACGGGGTTACGGGTTTTACACATAAACCCTGTTCTTCTGAAGATTTTGCCAAAGTCCTTGAGGACATATCTAAAATGGATAAAAAGAAACTTCAGAGCATCGCGAATAATGCATACGATTATTGGTCATCAAAGTTAAGCCTGGAAGCGATGGTGAATTCTTTTGAAGAAGTTTATAATGAATTGGAGTCAAGGTAAATTTTTTGTTAAAAATGTTCATAGATACACTAAGATACAAGTTTATTGACAAGTTATTAAAGCGACTGAATTTATTGTCAGGAAGAGAATATAAGTCGCTCCTAAAATATTATGGTATTTCTATCGGTGAAAAAACTTATATATCTCCTAACTCTGTAATCGATTATACCAGACCAAGTTTAGTATCGATAGGCTGCAACTGCTATCTGAATTCAGGATTCGTTTTACTGACACATGATTTTGTGGCCGGAGTAATGAGGCATGTCTATGGGGAGTTCTTGAATTCATCGGGAAGGGTTAAGATAGGAAATAATGTTGGTACTGGATATAACGTAACAATCCTTAAAGGAGTGACAGTGGGGGATAATGTTTTCATTGCGGCTAATAGCCTTGTTAATAAAGATATACCATCGAATTGTATCATAGGAGGGGCTCCGGCTAAAATACTTTGTACTTTAGAAGAGTATAGACAAAAGCGGTTGACTCAATATGAAGATGAAGCAATGGATTTTGCACGAAGCATTAAGGAAAGATTTAATAGGGAACCTCGGGTTGAAGAATTTTATGAAGAGTTTTCTCTTTTTGTTGATGGCGAAAATGAGGATCGATATCCTTCTCTTCCAGTATCGAGACAATTAGGAGAGAAAGGCTATTCGATTTGGAAGCAATCTCATAAACGGAAGTATAAGGATTTTGATGAGTTTATAAAAAACGCACTTAACTGACTTATTTTTAGATATAAAAGAACTATGAGATTTTCAGTTTTAATGT
>CAYZFL010000201.1:0-2876 GCA_964477785.1 uncultured Bacteroides sp. | reverse complement strand
CATTTTTAAGGCCTTTGCCCGTAAAGCCAAACCGCAGCAAGGAGCACTTTGACATATTGTTACTTTAAAGGGCCTTCTCAAATCGAAACAACTACCGAGATGAAGATGATGAGGGAGATGACGGTGGCGACGGCACCGAGCAGGGTGAGGTGGAGGGGCACTGTGGCGCTTGCTCCGAACAGGGGCAGGCTGAAACTGGAGTGGTAGAGAGGTTTCTGAAGCTTCTGGGCAGCGGATTTGAGCTGACGGCGCTCGATATATCTTGCCGCCTGATAGCATCCGAAGGCTATCAGGGAACCTGCCGTGGCGCCCACAATAATGTCTCCCGGGTAATGCACACCTAAATATATGCGTGTATAGCTGTTGAGTAATGCCCAGGAGAAGAGCAATATTCCGGCCAAACGCGACCTTAGCATCAGCGTGATGATGGTTGCCAGAGCAAAGGAATTGGCCGCATGACAGGAGGGGAAGCCGTAGCTGCCGCCGTGATAACCGTTTACTATATGTACCATCGACGATATGGGATTATCGGGATTGGAGGGGCGCATGCGCTCAAACATAGGCCTGAGCACAGACGAGCAAATCTGGTCGGCCAGTGCAATCGTAAGAGCGATGGCAACGCTGTAGACAATCACCGTGCGCAGTTTGAATGTGCGGAGCAGCACTGCAAACAGGGCAATATACAGAGGCAGCCATATCATTTTGCCGGTGAGTATCCACATCACGCGGTCGAAAAAGTCGTTATGGAAGCTGTTGAAGAAAAGAAATATCTGGTTGTCAAGCTGATTGAGAAAATCTATCATTGCTGTCTATGTTATAATGATTGGAGATTAGAGATAAGGCAGTGGAATTAGAGTTTGGAGAGACGGCGGTAAATGGTCTGAAGCGCGGCTTTAAGCCTGTGGTCGGCCTTTTGACCATTGTTTCCGGCGGTGAATATAGGTTTCTTGGAATTTGCGTCAATGATGAGCGTGTCCCGCATATCGGCATAGCCGAAAGTGCCGTTACCGGCGAAGACGGCCGTCTGAGGGGCCGAGGGGTCGAGAAAATTCTTACTGAATTCAAACATCGAGGAATCCTGACCGAGTGCCGAAAGCACGGTGGCGGGAATGTCGATCTGGCTGAGCACGTATGGCAGGGACTTCCCGCGAAGTTTTACGGAAAGTGCGCCGCCGGTGATGATCAGAGGTATATGAAACCTCTCCGTCATGGGCTGCGGGTCTTTGGGATAGACGCCCCAGTGATCGGCTACGAGTATCACGAGGGCGTTGCGGTCTATGCCGATAGCGCTCAGGCTGTTGATGAAACCGGTCGCGCAACTGTCAACGTATGCGAATGCGTTAATCCGCTCGTTGTCCTTGAATTTCGGGTTGTTATATGGCACGTCGAAAGGCTCATGGCTGCTCGAAGTCTGAATCATCACAAACTTGGGCGACTTAGAGCGGTCGGCTTTGATATCGTCGAGGGCGCGGGCGAAGATATAGTGGTCGGGAGCGCCCCATTTCGAGAGTCTCGAAGAAACGGGGAAATCGCTGTCCTGCACAACAGACTTGAAGCCCGAGTTGATGAGATAGGCCTTCATGTTGGTGAACGCCGCGTCGCCGCCGTAGTAATATCTCGACTCATAGCCGAGCTTTGCGAGCTCGCGCGGAAGAGCCGGGAGCTTGGCGGCCTTCTCCACATATTTCATCACCGAGGTGGTGGGCTGAGCCGGGAAGCCGCTCACAATTGCCGGAATGGCACGGTCGGTGCGGAAACCGGAGGCGAAGCAACGCTCCGCATAAAGGCCTGCGTGCGCCACCGAGTCAAGGCCGACAGCCACAGCCTCACCTCCGAGCGACGGCATGATGGCCGAGGAAAAGCTTTCGAGCAATATCACATATATGTCGGGCTTCTCTATGCCGGGCCTCAGCAGGGATTTTACGCCGAGATGGAGAGTATCGGGGGCTGGTGCTTTTGCCTCGTCGGCGGAAACGGTGGCAAACATTTCCTTCACCGTCACTTCGGCATCGGCATCGTCCATAAAGCGGAACTGCTTGCCAAAGTCGTTTTGCTGAAGCATGGAATAGAAGAGGCTGAGTGCAGGGTTCACCGCCGTATGATTGAGCACGGGAGTGGTGCAGAAATAAGCTTTGCTGATGTTGACCGGAGCCACGGTGACGCTGCCGCGGATGGGCAGGAAGAGACAGCCGGTGAGCAATATCATCCAGGCGATTTTCTTCCACGGTCGCTTCGACGGAGCAATCACGATTCTGCCCACGGTGTAATACAGAGCGCAGTAAATTCCTATCGCTACCACGATAATGGCGAAAATACCGCCGGTGAGCATCCATCCCGATGCGCTTGCCATCGCTGCCGTGGGAGAGGAGGTAAAATAAAAAATCGGAGAGAAGTCAAGGCGGTTGCCCCAATAGGCATAAAGCACCAGGTCGAGCACAAAAATCACGGCGAGGCCGAAGGCTGCCAACCCGTAATAAATGCGGTCGGCAATCCTCAGCTTCCGGCTTCCGGTAAATGTCTCGGCGGTGATGAGTAGGGAGGGTATGGCTGTGAGATAACCGGCTATCGAAAGGTCGAGCGGCAGTCCGTGCCAGAAGCTCGCAATCCACATCGAGAAACCGGCCTCAGGGGCAAGACTATGGTAGCAAAGAGCGAAAATCGCCCTCTGCAGTATAGACAATGCAGTGAATATCAGAAATGTAAGTAATAATTTACTGACGGCCTGTTTCATTTATAGCCCTCTGTCGATTGATTGGTTCTTCAGTTTTCCTATTATTTCACAAAATTAAGAAAAATCGACCAACTTTGAAGTATTTCGGAATATTACTGTCCGCTAAACCCTAAAGTAGTGAGTCCAACTTCATGAAAAGCAGAAG
>CAYZFL010000200.1:0-2884 GCA_964477785.1 uncultured Bacteroides sp. | reverse complement strand
TGTTACCTTTTGTCATTCCCTAAATTAAGAGACTCGCTAAATGAAGTAGTCGAGCCGGAAATTGATTCTCTGACACTTCGGCCGGAGGGACATTTTGATTGCCTTTCTGTTAAAAATAGATTTGCTCCACTTAAGAATAGTCCTATTTTCAATAATGGAAATCTTGCTATGGGCAGCGAATCAAACAATAAGACATACGCCCTAATAATAAGTGGAGGAATTAATATACCCTCAAATCATACGAGATATTGGAACGACTGTTCTTTTATTTATCAGACCTTAAGACACAAATATAGAGTGCCGAAAGAAAATATTTATGCAATAATGTCAGATGGAACAGATCCTGCTCCAGATATGACTTTAACAAATGAGCAAATTATCAGTCAGCCATTGGATCTTGATTTTGATGGAGAAAATGATATAGAATATGCTGCGACAAATGCGAACATAACCTCAATTTTGAATAATTTGGCTTCAATTCTGAATTCGGAGAACCAGTTATTCATATATGTGATTGATCACGGAGGATATGTCCCAAGTTTAGGTTATTCAATTTGTTTATGGGGAGTAAACGAGTATATGTCAGCCACAGAACTGGCAAATTTATTAAAGCCGTTTTCTGATAAAAATGTTAATTTGAATATAGTGATGGGACAATGTCAGTCCGGGGGATTCATTACAAAGTTTAAAGAAAAAGGAATCAAATGTGTGCTAGCCACTGCATGTAAAGCAAATGAATCCTCATGGAGTAGAGTTACAGGAGATTACGATGAATTCGTATATCACTGGACAAGCGGCATAAATGGGGCGACTCCAAGCGATTCCATAACAAATGCAGACTATGATAATAACGGACAAATAACAATGCATGAAGCTTTCCGCTATGCGAATATGAACGATTGTTATAACGGGCTATTTCAATCAATAGATCCATTAGAGCCTGATACAATAACAATAGAACAATGGTGGAAATATGCTAAAGAAACCCCACAGTATTATTCTTACCCCAGTCAATATGGAAAAGATTTAAGTCTGAATTTATTTCCTAAACCGGTAGAGCTGTATATAAAAGATGATGTTAACGATTTCGGTAAAGAACCAAATAAGGAAGATATATATTGGAATAGTCCATCTATTACTGTATCGAAGGCATATCCTCAGCCTGTAGGTTCAACGGAGGTCGTTAAGGACTATAAAGTTAAAGTAAAAATAGAGAATAAAGGACGACAAACTTACGAAGGAAACAGCAAGAGATTAAATTTGTATTTAAGCATGGGCACTTCGGTTTTCGACGTTGTACATACTGTACTGTCAGATGATACTAGTCGTGAAGATTCCATAAAATGCCACCTTTGTGGTTCTGTAACAATTCCACAAATAGAATCAGACGGGTTCAAAGAACTTTCATTTGATTTGAAGTTACCTGAAGATTTTGAACCGTATGAGGTTTATGATAACAAAAAATATAAGAAATCATTTTCATTATTAGCCAAGATCTCTCCTGAGTACATGGGTTCGGGGTTACCAGTTGCACATGCCATATTGAAGCCCAAGGAATCTAAATATGTCGCGCAGTTAAATATATCCAACCTGGATGGAGATTCTTCCTGGAACGGGAACAGTCTGCTGATAGCCAACCATGAAGGGAACCCACATTCATACTCTTTTGAAATAAAGCCCCGGATAGGAGACGGCAAGGATATTTTCAAGATGGCGTTTGTATCATTAATCTTTGATGATACCCTTGAAGGAGCATGGAAGGCCGGAGGTCAAGTATCTTCTGATGTTAGGGTTCATCTTAAGGGAGAGCCGATTCCAAGCTACCTTATCAATAATTATTATAAGAACCTTACTTTTGATATCAATTCTGAAGAAGGGAAAATAGAAGGTATAAATTTAGCTTCCTGTTCACTTGGCAGACTCAGATTAAAAACGGATTTCTTTGGTTTGGGAGGTGAACCATATTATGATTTTGATTTAATTCAAAGAGATGAAAACGGAGATGTGGTTGGCGGCATGACCTTTACCGTAAAAGCTCCAGAGACACCGACCGTTGCATATTCGGATATTATAAATGTAGAAGCTAATGATGACGGAAAGTATACTTTATCAATTGATGAAGAGGAATTCAAGAGTTGTGTATGGATTCAAAATAATCAAAAACTGAGCACGTCAAAAGCAATAAAAGTAAATCCAGTATCTTCAAGCAGCAAATATAAAGTGGCTGCCATAAATGAAAATGGAGAGTTAACAACCGAGGAAGTCAATCTGTCATCTTTTGTGGGCATAGACGTTTTCAGCTATAATACACAGACAAATGAGATAGAGTTAGAACTCAAACGAGCTGCATCCGGGGATATAAATATATATGTTTCGTCTTTAACCGATAACAAAATAATAAAAGTCGGGATGTTTAATCCCGGTGAGAAGTCAAAGAAATTTAAAATTTCTTCAATAACAAATGGAATTTATGTTCTTTCACTTTTCCAAAATGATGTTGTAATTGACAGTCGAAAATTTACTAAATGATTTTAGAATTTAATAATTTAAAACTATAAGGTTATGAAACGAATCAGACAATTACTAATGGCATTGGCCATTATGCTTCCGTTGGCCGGAATGGCTCAGGGGGAGAAATCGGTGACATTGACTGAACCGGGAACACTGCTCAAGGCAATAGGTGACGATAATCTGAAGAATATCGAGAAGCTGTCCGTCGCAGGGCCTGTAAACGTACAGGATTTTGCCACGATGCTTAGAGCCATAAGCGAAGGCAAGCTAAAGACACTCGACCTATTGAAGGCTGAACCGGAGGGTAAGGCTATTCCCGCCGAGGCTTTTAAATACACGGCTTCAAGATTAAGGCTGACGCGTTTGGTACTTC
>CAYZFL010000199.1:0-2886 GCA_964477785.1 uncultured Bacteroides sp. | reverse complement strand
GAACTTCGCAAGTCAACACAAGGCTTTCAGGCAAATCTATTCTTTGTTGACAGCGAGCAAGGCGGCATAGCATGGCTAAATAACGAGCTTTCATCTCCGCAGACATACCAAGAGTTACAACCCAAGTGGATGCAAGCTATCAACGGTGTGCGTAAAGGTGACATTCTGCCGGAGCTGATGCAGATTTTGGAGGAAAACTTCATTAAGGAGCCTGACGGCAAGTGGCGCAAAGCTAACTTGCAGGACGATATAGACCTCGCCGCATTGCGTCTGAAAGCATTGCTCCGGGAATTTAAGGTTTATGTCGAAGTCGCTCAGAAACCGCGCGGCAAAATCAAGGAGGCTCGCGTCGAAGCTCTAAGAGCCGGTTTCAAGCAGTGTTATCAGGATAAAGATTTTGCTACCATCGTTGCCGTTGGTGACCGAATACCGCAAAATCTGCTTACTGAGGACGAACAGTTACTTCAGTTCTACGAAATAGCAAGCTCGCGCATCTGATATGACCGACCTTATTCACGACATAGCAGAATCTCTGGCCTCCGGCTACCAACCGCTTACTATCGTGTACAATCCCGATAGGCAGTTGGCGAAGTCAGCAGTCTGCAAGCAGTTGCAGGCGGTCTGCGGTTGCGATGTCGTGGTCGGTTCTGCACTCGCCCTCCGCATACACTTCGAGCTAAACCTTCGCCGCAATCCTGAAAAACGAGCTATCTATATTGTCACAGAGGGTGTGGTTTTGCCAGACATTGCTGTCAAGGCAAACCTTCGCACGTTCCATATCACGGAATGTTTTCCTAACTTCGCTGACAAACAAAATATTTGCGACCTCGACTTCGATATACTGACTAAGTTATACGGTCGGCACATACAAGGATTTGTATCTGCCGACCGTTTGCAGTCTATCCTCAATTCTATGTCAGCCGTCAATGCCGCCGAGCCTATAGAGGACATCGGCGAACCGGCTCAGTTGTTCAATGAAATTGACAATCTCGACTGGAGCGATATAAATACTATCAGGCGCGTCAGCGACCTTTTCATCAGAGCCGTTGAGGCAGTACAATATGATGAAATCGCAGACCGGCTTGATTGGCTGAATTTTGACTTCCAACATTATCTTAACGATACATATTGGAACAAAATCAACGCCAGCCCTCTCCTATGCCCCGGTTGCGTCAATGGTGTTGTGCCGCATATCCGCGACAATTATTCAGACTCCGACCGCGTCGCGCTCGTTGTAGTCGATGGCATGGCGTTTTGGCAGTATGAAATTCTTCGCTGTGAACTTGAGGAAATCCGCATCCATCCTAATGATGAACATTGGATTTATTCCTGGATTCCTTCAATCACATCTCTGTCTCGTCAGGCAATCTTTCGGGGAGCTGCACCATTGATTGACTACACTCAGTCGCCAAGCGCCGAGCGCTCACTTTGGCACAGTCATTGGCCAAAGGGCCAATTCAACCCTCAATATTTCTCCGAAGGCGACGGCGTGAAACCGGCGCCAAGCTGCCGTCGTCTGGCACTTGTCACCGTTGAACTCGACGAGAAGATGCACAGCTCGACAAGTTACCTTGACTTGTTGGCACTCACTCGCATCTGGGCAAAGAACTTCGCTCAGACAATCGCCAAACTAAAACAGTCAGGCTTCGAGATAATCCTTACCACCGACCACGGGAACGTGCTCGCCAAGGGCTGGCGCACTTTCACCGCAAGCGAAAAAGCTCACCTTTACGGCAAGATGAGTCGCGGCCATCGTCACGCCATCTTTATGAATCACGACGCAAGCGAGGCTTTCAAACAGGCTCTCGGCTATAACGTTCGCTTCATGCACCGTGATAATTGGTTCGCTTTGAGTGATACTCACAGCTTTTCTCCGACAGGCCGCGTCGAAATCACTCATGGCGGAACACACCTCTTTGAGGTGATGATACCTTTTATTAAATTTTGATATGTCTGATAAAGTTACCATAGGCCTGCGCCAACGCATCCCGATGTCATTGCTCGAAATGGCTTTGACAACGGTTCTTTCGGGCGACTATTCCCGCGAATATTTCGCAGAGCTTGCCTCTACGGAATACTCAGGCCCGAACCGCATAACCAAGACCGTTACGGCAATCTCGCAACTTACCGACCAAAATCCGCTTATCGACCTGTTGCGTGAAAACCGCGACGAGGTGCTGATGGCATTGCGGAGCAAGCCCGACCGCACACTTCTATTATCGTCACTTCTCATAGCTAAATTTGAATTTGCCTACGATATTTTCGTCTTGCTCGGCAAATATTTCCATGTGCAAGATCAGGTTGTTACTTCGCTTATAACGCAGAAGATGTCGCAGAAGTATGGCTCAAACCGCTCATTGCCTAATGCGATGAACTGCGCTCTGCCCATGTTCATCGAGGCCGGTATATTATACCGACCGAAGCCCGGTTTTTTTGAAATCAGCAAAGTTGCTCCATCTTCATCTATTGCTCGGAAAGTTTTCGACGAGGCTTTCTTCCATTGGAATCCGAACCTATCACGCGAATTAACATATCCGACGAATCCTTATTACGAATACCTTATTGAAGAGTAATGCCCTATGGACGAATACGACGATTTAGATACATACAACGGCGATGCCGTTCATGATATGTGGGTTGACTTCGACCATTACGTCAACGGCTTGCCGCTTTGCCACCGCAAAGAAAACACAGGCACCACCGATGTTTTCGACGAAGATAACCTCGATGAATATGTAGGCAACATTAATGACTGGAACTAACAGTCTGTAATAAAATGATAGCGTTAACAAACATGCGAGAGCTACTTAAGGAAGAAAAGGAAATAATCAAGGAATTAGTTGAAGCACGCAAAACGAATCATTATGAGAATATGCAGTTTGCATA
>CAYZFL010000198.1:0-2901 GCA_964477785.1 uncultured Bacteroides sp. | reverse complement strand
GCGGTAGGCTCGTTGACGATACGGCGTACTTTGAGGCCTGCGATTTCGCCGGCTTCCTTGGTGGCCTGACGCTGTGAGTCGTTGAAGTAGGCGGGCACGGTAATAACGGCTTCGTCTACAGTTGTGCCGAGGTAATCTTCGGCGGTTTTCTTCATTTTCTGAAGAATCATTGCCGAGATTTCCTGCGGAGTATATTCACGTCCGTCGATGTCGATACGCGGAGTATTGTTTTCGCCGCGGACAACTTTATAGGGCACGCGTTCGATTTCGGTTTTCACCTGGTCGAAAGTCTCGCCCATGAATCTCTTTATAGAGTAGATAGTACGTTTGGGGTTTGTGATGGCCTGACGTTTAGCGGGGTCACCCACTTTGCGCTCACCGCCGTCGACAAATGCTACGATTGAAGGAGTGGTGTTTCTGCCTTCGCTGTTAGGAATCACTACCGGATCCTTACCTTCCAGTACTGCCACGCACGAGTTGGTCGTGCCAAGGTCGATGCCTATGATTTTTCCCATAATTCTGTGTAGTTTATGTAGTTAATATTTTTATAATTCAAAAATTGATTGGCCGGGAGCCTGACTGATGTCCACAGCTCTTTTGGCTTTTCATCATTTCTTTAACAAATTATATGCCAGAAATGTTTTATGACATTTTGTCAGTTATGAGCCGAAACGACTTTAAAGGCGCAGGGCGCTACACATCAACGTGCCGCGCCCTGCTGAAAAATCTAAATAATCCGTACTTGTGCTTATTCTTACTCTCAAATTAAAATTCTATTTACTGATTCCCGGTTAAAGGAATATTGCAGATATGCCGGCGTATTTAAGGCCGGCAATCCAAGGCTTTTTGCAAAGGGACGTTGTTGAATACGCTCCTTAAAGCAATCTGAACGTGTGGGTTACGCGCATTAAAAATTGCTTTTTGTCAGGCCTTTGGCAAGCCTCAGATATTTGCGTATGATTTTGCTGTATTGTTCGCTTTTGTCTTTGCTATGTAGTTTTTCTTTTTTGTCGGGTTTTGGTTTATAATCGGTATCAGACTATTTGTTGGGGGCGATGGGGATGACACGGTGAATCGACTCGTCGAGCGATATCAGGGTCTCTGTACCAACCACTCCGGGTATCATCTGTATTTTGTCGTTGAGAAGTTCCATGAGGTGCTCGTTGTCCTGCGCGTATACTTTGATGAGCATGGTATACGGGCCGGTAGTGAAATGACATTCCACTATTTCAGGTATCTTTTCAAGTTCAGGCACTACATCGCGGTACATGGCTCCTCTTTCGAGGTTTACCCCGATATAGGTACATGTAGCATAGCCCAGCACTTTTGGGTTTATGGTGTAGCCGGAGCCGGTGATGACCTTAAGGTCGATCAGGCGCTGGATTCTCTGATGAATAGCCGCACGGCTTACGCCACATTCAAGAGCTACGTCTTTGGAGGGGATACGCGCGTTGCGCATCACTATCTGCAAGATTTTCTTGTCTAGGTTGTCAATTCTTTCCATTAAATAGTTCTTATTTTCTGACGAATTTTAATCATCAGTGCAAATTTAATATTGATTTATTATTTTGCAAGCAAAAAGTATGATTATTTTCTGAAAATTCTCCTTTTTGGAGAATTTTTTCCGTAATTGGAAACTTTAACTTCGATTTTTTTCGGTTATAGAACCATGAAGTTTTAGTTTTTAATCTCGGCTGTGATGCGTACCGACTGAGTGGGCTCGAAGGGGTCGGAGGTGATTATCTGTATTTTCCCGTTGAAGATATCGCCCGGTATTTCTTTCGGATTGATTTCGACGGGTATCTCCGCGGTTTTGCCTTTACCTATTTTTTCAGGGAACCGGCCTGTTGTCACGCCGGGTGCCGTTGTGTAGACGCGACGAAGATACAGTGGCGATTTGCCCTCGTTTTTAATCTTAATCGTAGTGCTGACGTTTCCACCCGAGCGGGTCAGCAGACCGAGGTTTATCCGGGGCTCTTCGATTTTGCATGAACCGGCCTTTGCTTTTTCTTTGTCGCTCATCATAGAGAAATCCTCATTGACGATAGCCGTAATGAGCAGATATCTTGACCGGTCGCCTGCGATAACTTCGACGGAGTCGGCCACAAGGCCATAAAGCGGGCAGTCGGCGCTTCGGAAATAGGCGACAATGGCACCCTGCTGGCCCGGAGGCAGGGGATTGGGTTCGGTCTTGATGTCGATATATTTCGGCTTTCGCCCAATTTTTACATTCACTGATTCGGTGCCGCGATTATATGTCTGGATGAACGAAGATTTTAGCCTGCCCTTGGTTATTTCTCCGAGCATAATGGCATTGCGTCGCAGCTTAAGGTCGCCGAAGTCTTCGGGGAAACGCTGTGCGATGGTCCCGGCCGAACCAATTACCACCCCTTTAATAAGAAAGTCCTTGCGCGCCGGGCTGGCGTTGGAGGTAACGGACACTTTTTTTGAAAAGCGTCCGGGGCGGCCTGTGGGGTCGTATTCGACGGAGATGAAAACTGTATCGCCGGGCATCACGGCATCTCTGCTGTACCCGGCGGATGTGCAGCCACAGCTTGTTGCCACGCGCAATATCTGGTATGGCTCGTCACCGATGTTCACGCCTTTGAAAATACCGCGCACATTGCCTCCGTCTTCGTCGAAGGCGCCGAAGTCGATTGTGTCGTTCAGCCATTTGATCTCGGGCATAGCTTTGGCGCCGAAAGATATGGTTACAGTTATGAAAGCAGCGATTAAGGTGAGAAATGTTTTTTTCATCTCTTGTTGTAAAGTATCGGATTGTTCTGCAAAATTAGGCAAAAAAAGCGTGATGGCCAATAGCGTTTATCTTTTGGTTATTGCCCAGACACGGCTCTTTCATTTAAGATTGCCGGGGGAAATTCAAAAATGTTGTTATTTTTA
>CAYZFL010000197.1:0-2914 GCA_964477785.1 uncultured Bacteroides sp. | reverse complement strand
CCACGGGGATGTGGTCACTGTCATCGTCAGTGGCTGTCCGGTCTCCGTGTAGGTGCAGTTCTTTTCCATCGATTTAGCAATTCTGAATAAATCTATCGTCTATAAAACCATAGTGCTACTTTCTGCTTTCAACTACATCATATTGCCGAGCAAGGAATTTGGCTTTGAGCTTCTCTAATTTAACAGTATTTCTATAATAGTTTTTAGGTTCTTCATCTTCAAATTCCAGTGCCGTCAACCAATATTCTTTAGAGAGACATTTGTTTGTGAATTCCCTTAAGAAAGAAGTCTCTTCGTTTATTTCATACAATTCAATTTCAGCCTTCAGGTCACAATATTCTTCTAATTGCCCGTCAGTTATATATTTGGAGTTTTTCTTGTACCATTCACATAACTCAGGAATATCCGGTTTGAAAAAATATCCGCAGCGTCGGAATCCAAAATTCAGACCACAGCCGAAATTTAGGAAATCAATAAGCACTTGTTCGTCAGCAGTAAGCGTTATTATCAAATCTGAATCTGAGCTTTCTTCGGAAGATTCATTGAGAGATTCAAAAACCTTGATGAGATCTTTGAATCCTTCATCCAGATTGCTTACATTTGAAATCACATCATAGTTGGCCCTTATACTGTCTAACCGAGGTTTTGACTGCACACGGTATAATTGCCTTATTACCTCCATTTCTGACGGTTCTTCTGCATGAGCATAAGAACAGCATCCTATTATAGAAAGGGTTATTATTATGATTCTTGCAAAATTTTTCATCAGTAAACTATAAATTCGGGATCCTTACAATTATTACAACTCTGCCGGGGCTTTTTATTCATCTCAATCCCGCATTTGATTATGTAGTCAGGAGGAAGTCGGTTAATATTATTGCGTTTATACCAGTAAAACATCGATATAAGAGATTTAAACAACCCGCAGGCTTTCAAACTATATTCCGCCATTACGGGGCCATAAGCTTTCCAAATATTGTAAGGCCAGATACTTTGTTTCCATCCGGAAATAACGCCAATGGCGTGATTTGTTGGCTCTTTAGAAGGATACCCCAATGTATAAACATATTGAAGGGCAATAATATGAGACAGCAAATCCCGGAAGTAAGCGGTGAAAACCGGTTTAATGTAATCCTTATTCTCCTGATACCATTTGTATAATATTTGTATTTGATATATACTTTCACGTTGCTCAAGTACGGAATAACCATCTCTATCATATTTCCCGCTGTCGTCACTTACCCATCTATAGCTCAATATGCTATAGTAATCGTCACACATTGTGATATTACTTGTAGGCATACCGCATGCTTCTTCAAAAAAGAAGATTGTAATAGCCTCCCGTTCATTAATTTTGATATAGTCTGCCGAGTCGTTCTGAGAGGATTTGATTAGAAGAGAATCTACCGTTTGTCTGATATTATCTTTTTGCAAAATATCATACAGCTCTATGCTAATCTCTCTCTTCATATCATCGTATTTAATGAATCTATCTTCGTCTTCCATAATTTTTTTATTAAACCCCGGCGTCTCCAGAAACATGTTTACATTAAATCCGGACAAAAGCAAATTTATTTCTTCTGTTGAAATTGGAGTGCCAATATACTCTTCTTTAGAGCCTCTCCGGTCTGTATTGTTGATATATTTTCCACTATTCCAAGATGTGGCTTGAATGCGTTTTATTTCTTTCTTATCATTTAATGACAAGACTATTATGCCATTGCCTAAAAATAAATTATTATCACTTATATTTCGGTTTCCTTCATCTTTAAACAGTTGTTTATAAGCATCATGCTTATAATCAGGATTCTCTGAAGATGTAAGGATTGCCACACTGGCAAATTCCAAATTTTCGGGAACGCCAAGATATTTGCATATTTCTTTCTTGCTTTCTCCAACAAAGAATCCTCCGATGCTTTCTTTCTTTGCATTAGTTATCCCTTTATTTTCATAGATATTATCCTTATAATCAAATGAAGCATAGTCCAGATACATTTTTGTTGTTTTCTGCCCATATTCTGTTGGAGAAGAAATATAAAAGAGTGTATCACATCCTGGGCCTTTATAAGCTTCACTGAGTTGTTCGGGCCTGTATATTCCGATATTATTTAAATCTGCCGCTTGATATGGGTTTCCTACATTCAAATAATAGCCTCTCAGATTAAAATATTTAATTAATTCGTACCGGTCTTTAACAGGAGGCTCCGTGAATATTCCGCATTGGAATTTGGACAGATCATAAGGCAAAACCACCAGGGTGTCATCCACAATATAACACTCGGCGTTGTCAAATTTACCCAGCCTCTCAATCTTTGGATTGAAAGCATAAAGTGACATGCCGCATATTAACGCCAAAACAGAAATAACTAAGCTTTTCATATTATTTTTTCGCATTGCCATCTTACGGATGGTCATTCCATCATAACTCTGCCCGGATTGCACTGATACCCCCAAACAGGCGTATAAACTCCTTCAGCACGTTTCAGACAATACAAATGTAAGTAACGACCGCTATCAACATCCCATGTGAATTCATGAATAACTTCATTTGGATTTCTAATCCGTTCTAATATATAAAACTCATCCCAATCAAGCCAATTATCATCATATTCTTTCCATGGTATAATAAAACTACTTCTATGGATGGGTTGGCCATATATTTTGGATATCTGATCAGAATTAAGCCTCTTGACTTTAAGCAGCTCAAATGGTATCCAGTCTGCAGCTACACGTTCAGGGGTTGAGAAAACAGGATCCTCGGCATACCAGTCTGCAATATAATCGATATACCGTTCTACGTACCGTTCTGCGAGATTCCATTTATAACCCTTAACTAACTCCTTATTCATATTATTTAAGGAATCAGTACCTGACAGATATTTAAATGGCATGTCAAATGAATACCCTTTATTAC
>CAYZFL010000196.1:0-2923 GCA_964477785.1 uncultured Bacteroides sp. | reverse complement strand
ACATAAGGGCAGAAGAAAATAAGAACAAAAGGGGTTGAGGTACAGAGGAATAAAGAACAAAAGGTTTTTCTTACGAAAAACTGGAAAGGACATAAGTTTGAGGCGGGAAGTGATGTTAAATGTCTACGATGGGGCGGGCGCGGCGCGGCCTCGCTCCTGCCTGGCGACACCGGCAAAATTAGCTTACGCGGGGCGGTCGAGGCGCGGCCTCGACCCAACCTCAGAGAGGGGTAATCGTTTGGGAATTAAAAGACGTTTATTCGGAAGGTTCCTTTGTTTAGGGCAGGTAAGGTTATTTTTATAGCTCTATGTTGCAATGCAATGCGGAAATTTTAGTAATTTTGCGTGACTTTTCAACAAATACCGACTATGAACATTTCTTATAAATGGCTTAAGCAATATCTCGCAACGGAGATGTCTCCGGATGAAATCTCGTCAGCACTCACGTCCATCGGCCTCGAAGTGGGTACGGTAGAGAAGGTCGAGAGCATCCGCGGAGGTCTTAAAGGTATAGTTGTCGGCAAGGTTCTGACCTGCATACCTCATCCGGACAGCGACCACCTTCATATCACCACGGTAGACCTTGGCGGCGAAGAGCCCGAGACAATAGTCTGCGGCGCACCCAACGTTGCCGCCGGCCAAACCGTAATGGTTGCCACCGTGGGCACCGTGCTTTACGATAAGGAGGGCAATTCCTTCCAGATAAAGAAATCGAAGATCCGCGGCCAGCAGTCGATGGGCATGATATGCGCCGAAGACGAAATAGGCGTGGGCACAAGCCATGACGGCATCATAGTGCTGGATGGTGACAATCTGCCCTCTCCCGGCACTCCGGCCGCTGAATATTATAAGCTCGAGGACGACTATGTGATAGAGGTAGACCTCACCCCCAACCGCATAGACGCAGCCTCGCATTACGGCGTGGCCCGCGACCTTGCGGCATGGATTCTCACCCATCAGGGCAAGGAGAGCCTGTCGAGACCTTCGGTAGAAGCATTTAAGAGCGACGATCCCGGCGCAGCCGCCATCACGGTAGAGGTCGCAGACCCCGAAGCCTGTCCCCGCTACTGCGGCATCACGATACGCGGCGTGGAGGTGAAGGAGAGCCCCGAATGGCTCAAGACCCGCCTCTCGACCATAGGCATGCATCCCATCAACAACATAGTCGATATCACCAACTATGTGCTTCACGGCATAGGCCAGCCCCTCCACTGCTTTGACTGCTCCAAGATCAAGGGCGACAAGATTGTGGTAAGGCCCAATGCGGAGGACGTGAAATTCGTGACACTCGACGGCGTCGAGCGTACGGTGGGCGTCAATGACCTGATGATATGCAACGCCGAGGCACCGATGTGTGTGGCCGGCGTATTCGGCGGTCTCGACTCGGGCGTTACGACCGAGACCAAGGATGTGTTTATCGAGAGCGCCTGCTTCCATCCCACCTGGATAAGGAAGACCGCGCGTCGTCTCGGCCTTAACACCGACGCCTCGTTCCGCTACGAGCGCGGCGTCGACCCCAACGGCTGCATGTACGCGCTTAAATTCGCCGCCCTGCTCATCAAGGAACTTGCCGGGGGCGCGATCTGCGGCGAACCCGTGGACGTATATCCCGTGAAGGCAGAGCCCTTCAAGGTAGAACTTCATACCGACTATCTCAACCGCCTCTTAGGTCACGAAATCCCCTCGGAGACAATCGACGCCATACTCAAAGGTCTTGAAATCAAGACCGTGAAGCAGACCGAAAACTGCCGCAGCCTGGAGGTACCCACCTACCGCGTGGACGTACAGCGCCCCTGCGACGTGGCCGAGGACCTGCTGAGAATCTATGGCTACAACAACGTGCCGATGCCTCAGGCACTGCATGCCTCGCTGTCGTTCAAGACACCGACGGATGCCGTGGAGGACGAGCGCCGCGTAATCGCCGAACAGCTCACCGGCGCCGGCTATAACGAGATACTCAACAATTCGCTCACAGCCGAGGGCTATTACGCAAACCTCGAGACCTATCCTCTCAAAAACTGTGTGAAGCTGCTCAATCCGCTGAGCCAGGACCTCGACGTGATGCGCCAGACCCTGCTTTTCGGCGGCCTCGAGACCATAGGCCACAACGCCAACCGCCGCAATCCCGACCTGAAGCTCTATGAATTCGGCAATGTGTACTTATACAACTCCGAGGCCATAGGCACCACGGGCAACGACCTTGCGCCCTACAGCGAAGGATCGCGCCTGGCAATCTGGATTACCGGCGACAAGCGTCCCAAGACATGGCTGGGCGAGGCAGAGAAATCGAGCTACTTCGACCTCTCGGCCACGACGGCCAATATCTTCGCGCGCCTTGGCATCAACCCGGGTGAAATCGTCACCGAAAGCATGAGCGACGACATCCTGGCCTCAGGCCTTGTGATAAAGACCCGCAACGGGAAGGTGCTGGGCCACGAAGGCGTGATAAGCCCGAAATTAGCGTCGGCCTTCGAAATCAAAAACGAGGTGTACTACGCGGAATTCGACTGGAAGGCGCTCACCACCCTTTCGCTCAAACGCAACGTGACCTACTCGCCGCTGCCCAAGACCCACCCCGTGAAGCGCGACCTCTCGCTGCTCATCGACAAGGGCGTGACCATGGCCCAGGTGAAGAAAACCGTCACCGACTCGGAGCGCAAGCTCATCAAAGACGTGACCCTCTTCGACGTATACGAAGGCGACAAACTGCCCGAAGGCAAGAAGTCATACGCAATCTCCATCACCCTGCAGGATGCCGAAAAGACCCTTCAGGACAAGCAGATCGAGGCGGTGATGAAGAAAGTGGTGGCCAACCTCACCCGCCAGCTGGGCGCAGAACTCAGATAACTCAATAATAAATCATCAATAAAAAGCATAATATACTCCCATGGGAAGAGCATTTGAATACCGAAAAGCCCGCAAG
>CAYZFL010000195.1:0-2995 GCA_964477785.1 uncultured Bacteroides sp. | reverse complement strand
ACGCGGGCTACGTCGACTGTGGCGACAGCACCGGTAAGGTTGGCTTTCTTCTGTGTACCGTAACCTACAACCACGAGCTGCTCGAGGTTGGCGGTAGTGGGCTCAAGATAAACTGTCATGTCGTTGGAGGCGGGCATTTCCATGGTCTTGTAGCCTACATAGCTGAAGACGAGGGGAGTGCCGGCGGCGACACGGATTGAGAAGTGACCGAAAGCATCGGTCATGGCAGCATTTTTAGGCTGACCTTTCTGAGCAATGCTGGCACCGATGACGGGCTCATTGTTCTCATCGAGAATCGTACCGTTGATGGTAGCGACAGTCTGACTCTGTTCTGCCGGAGCGGGAGCCGCATTAAGCTGCATGCCTACAAACGGCATACCTCCTGCGAGAAGCATCGTCAATAATACATGTTTTCTCATAAGTAGTTTAATAAATGTTGGTTGATTTACTTTGTTTTTTAGTAATTCCTGAATGAGTTGCAGTTAAGTGTCTGGTTTCTTGTTCTTTTGGTTAATTGATTTAATGGTTTTTAATTAATATTTAGTTATCTCTTCGTTTCATGTTTTTATTTAAGGTATGGTCAATAGATTCATGCGAATTTGTATTGAGAGCCCAAATTTAAGATTTATTTTCAGACTTTGTCCACAAATAAACAGATTTAACACTCAGTTTTAATAGTGTTAAAGCCTATAGAGCTATACCGTAAGCCTTCGGAGCCGGAGCCTCGGAGGCATTTTGTTTACTTTTTTAACAAACTTACGGCAAAATTATGTAAAATTTCTTGAACTTAAAAGAATTTGCAAGATTTTTTTTAGCGAAAATTAACCACGGGAATAAAAATTTTTTTCGTATAAGAAATTTTTGCTAATTTTGCGCCGTATGAAACTTCGGCAAGAGCCCGCTGCCTTATACGCCTTCCATGTATGGTCACTACGGCAACTACCGAAGCCACATACACATTATATAATATACCTGACACAAATAACATGATGAGAAAGATACTCCGCAGACCTCTGGTCATACTCCTCACTCTTACCGCGTGCCTCTTTATGGCCGCGCCGGCCGCCGAAGCCCAGATGGCAAAAGGTGAGAAATCATTCGGCCCCTTCGTCGGATACGCTTCCAAAAACGAGAGCGCAGTGGCCGGCGTGCAGTTCCAGTATGCCTTTTCCGACCATTTCAGGCTCGCCCCTGACCTTGGCTATGTGTTCCGCCACCAGAACCTCGATGCTCTGGTGCTCGACCTCAATGCCCTCTTCCCCTTTACCTTCACCGGCGAGCGCGTGGCTCTTTATCCCTACGTCGGTCTGGCATTCCGCAGTTGGAATCCCCACGATGTGACTTTCCCCGTGTATTCCGACAATAAACAAACCGGCAATCCCGCCGACATATCCACCCGCAAGACCAAGTTCGGTACCAACGTGGGCGCCGGTTTCGAAATGCGCCTCACTCCGGCTATGAAACTTTCGTTCGAAGCCGGATATGCCATCATCAAGGATTTCGGCTGCACACGCATCATAGCCTCTCTAGCTTACGTTTTTTAACCCATAAAAAGCACTTTGCCGGTCCATGATTCAATATCTGGGCCGGCATTCCAATCTGATATGAACACCGAAAACAAATCTAAGGAAGAAAAGAAACCCATATATATATTAGGTATAGAGTCGAGTTGCGACGATACCTCGGCGGCTGTGATCACCGACGGCGGCATGCTGCTCAGCAACGTGATTTCCTCGCAAAAAGTACATGAGGAATACGGCGGCGTGGTGCCCGAACTCGCATCACGCGCCCATCAGCAGAACATTGTGCCTACGGTCGACACGGCCCTCAAACGCGCCGGCATACGTCCCGACCAGCTTTCGGCCATCGCCTTTACCCGTGGCCCGGGCCTCTTGGGCTCGCTCATGGTGGGCACAAGTTTCGCAAAAGGTCTCTCGCTCGCCCTACGTGTGCCTATTATAGATGTGAACCATCTCCACGGCCATGTGCTCTCCCATTTCGTCAAGGAGACGCCCGACCAGGAGACGCCCTCGTTCCCATTCCTGGCCCTCCTTGTCTCCGGCGGCAATTCCCAGCTGATTTTAGTGGAAAGTCCTGAGAAGATGAACATCATAGGCCGCACAATCGACGATGCCGCCGGCGAGGCTTTCGACAAATGTGCCAAAATAATGGGTCTCCCCTACCCCGGCGGTCCCGTCATCGATGCTCTCGCCAAGGAAGGCGATCCTGAGAAGTTCAAATTCGCAAAGCCCCACATCGAAGGCCTCAATTACAGTTTCAGCGGTCTGAAAACAAGCTTTTTATACACTCTACGCGACGCGCTTAAGGAAGACCCCGACTTCATAGATAAAAACAAAGCCGACCTGGCCGCATCGCTGCAGAAAACAATCGTCGACATTCTCCTCACAAAACTCAAAAAAGCCATTAAGGAGACCGGCGTCAAGACCGTGGCCATAGGCGGCGGCGTTTCGGCCAATTCAGCTGTGAGAGAGGGCGTTGCCAAACTCTGCGAAAGCATGGGCGTCAAGGCTTTCATTCCCAAGCGCGCATTCACAACCGACAATGCCGCAATGGTGGCCGCCGCGGGATATTTCAAATACCTCAAAGGCGACTTCTGCCGTTATTCCGAGGTTCCCTACGCCCGCACCACGGTGTAACTCACCCCTCTTCGCCTGGGTCGCGGATGATTTCTCTAAACACTTTGTCATCCTCCCGTTTTTCAGGCGGCGTTTCGTCGTCCTCACGCTTTATTATATATAACTCGTAGTAGGCGAGCAACAAAGTGGTAAGCGGCAGGGCGATTATCAGCCCTATGAAGCCTAATAGCGTACCCCACACGCTCAGCGACAGCAATATAAGCGCCGGATTCAGGCCCATCGCCTTGCCCATGATTTTGGGCGTGAGAAAAAGATCCTGAATGCACTGCACAATGCAGTAAACCGCCATCGCCTCGAGCCAGAATGTCCAGAAACCCACATTGCCGTCCGACGACACC
>CAYZFL010000194.1:0-3089 GCA_964477785.1 uncultured Bacteroides sp. | reverse complement strand
ATGGAGAGCGACTCGATGCAGTCGGGGTAAATGGTACCCTGAGCGAGCCATTTCACATCCTTGATTTTGGCAGCCTCGCGGTCGAAAGTCTTGATGAAGTCGGCGCCGATGATCTTGCGCTTGCGCTCGGGGTCGGTGACACCGGCAAGGTCGGCGAAGAATTCGGGGGAGGCGTCGACGCCAATCACGTTGAGACCGAGGCCGCGGTAGTCGTCCATCACGTTCTTAAACTCGTTTTTGCGGAGCAGGCCGTGGTCGACGAAGATACAGGTGAGGCGGTCGCCTATGGCACGGTTGAGCAGAACGGCCGCAACCGAAGAGTCGACGCCGCCGCTGAGACCTAGCACTACCTTGTCGTCGCCCAGCTGCTCGCGCAGAGAGGCGACGGTGGACTCGATAAACGACTCGGGCGACCATTCGCAGCGGCTTCCGCAGATGCCCACCACAAAGTTTTCGAGCAACTGCTTGCCACATTCCGAGTGGAAGACTTCGGGGTGGAACTGAGTGCCCCACGACTGCTCGCAGACCACGCGGTAGGCGGCAACGGGCACATCGTCGGTGGAGGCGATGATGGAAAAACCCTCGGGCAGACGAGTGATGGTGTCGCCGTGGCTCATCCATACCTGCTCGCCGGCGCCGATGCCGTGCATCAGCGGGTCGGAATCGTTGACTGTGGTGAGCTTTGCGCGGCCGAACTCCCTGGTGGGTGCGCTCTCAACCTCACCTCCGGCCTCATAGGCCATGAGCTGGGCTCCGTAGCAGATGCCGAGCAGGGGCAGCTTCCCGCGATAGTCCGAAACATCAATGCGGAAAGCCTTGGGGTCGTAGACCGACATGGGGCTTCCCGACAGCACAAGACCAATCACTTCCGGGTCGTTCTGCGGAATCTTGTTATAGGGGACTATCTCACAATATGTGTTTAATTCTCTGATTCTTCTGGCAATCAGCTGTGTTGTCTGACTGCCGAAATCTGCAATAATGATTTTCTGACGCATAATTGTGGTTATGTTTGTAGCGCAAAGTTACTAAAAAAATATGTAACTTTGTGGCTGTTTTTATGAAACGTCGCATATTGATGATATTATCGGCTCTTGCGCTTGCCTTTACAGTGTCGGAGGCAGGTGCCGTGTCGTTTGCACTCGATTCGATAGCGGCGTGGGGCAAATTCCCTCATTTCTGCATAGATGTGTACCGATGGGGCGACAAATTCTTCAATTCCTACGACCCCGAATATGTAAAAGGATCGGGCTATAAGTTCAATGTAAAGGCAGTTGCGGACTCGTGGCTCGACGACTATCAGTTTGAGCTCGACGACAAGAAACGCCTCTCGATGCACTCGAGGCCGAGCACCTCGGCGGGCGCATATCTGACCTATATGGCGGTGTCGGTGGGCTATGACGTGAATTTCAAAAAAACATTCCGCGGGCCAAACAGCTCAAGGCGAAGATTCAGCTTCGGCTTCGACTGCAGCCGCCTTTCGGTGCAATATCATTCGGTGAGCAACCGCGAGGGCGCAAACATCACGCGCTTCACCACGCCAAAATATACATATCATCTGAGAATACCCTTCCACGGCATGGACAATACTCTCAAGACAGTGGAGTGCTATTATTTTTTCAACCACAAGAAATATTCCCAGCCGGCGGCCTTCGGCTACAGCAAGATACAGCTCAAGAGCAGCGGTTCGTTCTACGCCGGGTTCTATTACTCGAGCCAGAAACTCAACTTCGATTTCAGCTCTCTGCCCTTCGAGTTAAAGCTGGCGATACCCGAGGCATGGGAGCGGCGGTATATGGTTAAGAGCAAAGTCTACGGCGCCCGATTAGGCTATGCCTATAATTGGGTGTTCGCCCCGCACTGGCTTTTGGGCGTAAGCGAGTCGCCGATTGTGGGTATACGCAACGGCAGTATCAACTCCGTAGAAAAGAAAAATTCATTCGCCCTGATGAACTTGCTGCGGCTCTCGGTGTCATGGAACAATAAAAGATGGTTTTCGGGCATTTCAGGAGAGGTAGAGAATAATCTGGTGTATGACAAACGTCGCTTCATGTTAAGTAGTTATGCTTCTTTCAGGGCCTGTGTCGGCTACAGGTTCAATATCTGGTAAGTCGCCTATTAGAGTCTATCATCTGTAAACTATTTGGGGCGGACGATGTTATTAATTGAAATATTCATCACCAAATCATAATTCATCAGGGCATGCCGTCAGAATCAGAAATAAACAAGGCTGCAGGGCCTAAGAGCTTTGCAGAGACAAACCCAACGGATGCACCGGAAGCGAAGTCCGGTATATTTTCGCGGCCGTTCACACTCGACCGCGTGGTGCGTATGCTCATCACCCTGGCTGCAATAGTGGCCGCTGTGTGGGTGATAAACCTGCTCAAAGACGTGCTACTGCCGTTTTGCGTGGCGTGGCTTGTGGCCTATATGCTCGAGCCATTCGTGCAATATAATAAAAAACTGCTCGGCTTCAAGAAAAGGCTTATGCCCGTGTTTCTGACACTGCTTGAGTTTATACTCATCCTGATACTGATAGGCATACTTCTTGTACCTTCGATAGTTGAAGAGGTGAATCATCTTTCGGCGCTGATACAGAATTATACCACCACCAACCGCGAGATAGCCTTCATCCCGGAGGCCGTGCATGAATTCATAAAGAAAAACATCGACTTCGCGGCCATCTCGAAGCACCTTACGGCCCAGAATCTTCAGGATTACGTCAATATGCTTGGCGGGGTAATATCCGGGGGCTACGACTTGGTGATGGGCATATTCAACTGGTTCCTGGTTCTGCTATATATTGTGTTCATCATGCTTGACTATGACCGCCTGCTCAAGGGCGTAAAGCGCATGGTGCCTCCTAAATACCGCGGAATCACCTACCGCGTGGGCACGGATATTAAAAACAGCATGAACCATTATTTCCGCGGCCAGGCACTCGTGGCCTTCTGCGTGGGCGTGCTCTTCAGCATAGGTTTCGCTATCATAGACATGCCGCTGGCTGTGGTGCTGGGCATGTTCATAGGTTTGCTCAACATGGTGCCTTACCTGCAGCTCATCTCGATTATTCCCACCACTTTACTCTGTCT
>CAYZFL010000193.1:0-3153 GCA_964477785.1 uncultured Bacteroides sp. | reverse complement strand
ACCATTCGACGGTCTGGCCGTCCTTGTCGAGGGAGAAATAGCAGTGATGCCTCTCTGAGAAGCCATATTTTTGATAGAGTTCCTGGTCTATCATGCGCTCTCCAGTCGAAGACTTGCGCTGCACATTGCCTTTGATAGCCTCGTTGACTGCATTACTGAGCATCGAGGCCGAGCACCCGAACGTCTTCTTAAGACGGTTCGTTAATATCTTCAAAAGGTCCTGGTCTTTGACCTTGGCCAAAAGACCGGCCACAACCTTGAAGGCTTCGGATCTTTCACTCGCAGTTTCTTTCCCGATAAGCAGTTTCTCGGCATACCAGGTTATAAAATCCTCCTTTGGAATTTCATCGAGCACCGCTCTCGATGAAATGTAGCTGTCGGGGTCTGCTTTTGTGCTGCGGTCTTCTTGCGGTATCTCCCGGACAATGACATTGAATCCGAGTTCAATGGCTTTCAATCCGAGCTTCATGACGGTAGCGATACCGGTTCCATACGGTTCGCCCGGCTTGACCGGATCAATGTCGGGAATAAAACACAAAGTCGGGTTGAATCTGCGCAGCTGTTCAAAGTGTGTTTCGGTCCATGCCGTACCGAGTGCGCCAATGGTGTTATAGATACCGATGGATTGCAATTTCAAGACATCGGGAGCACCTTCTACAAGATAGAAAAGTTCATCTTTGGCGCCTACACGAATGGCATTTCGTAAACCGAAAATGATGTCCCCTTTATGGAATACGAGGCTTTCGCAAGAATTTATATACTTGCGCTCATCGTTGACTATTGTTCTGGCCGTAAAGCCGAGAACTTGCCCGGTTCTTGAATAAATCGGGATAGTTATGCGGTCGCGGAAAAAGTCATAGATTTCGCCGCGATCATTTTTTTTCAGAAGTCCGAGTTCCAAAAGAATCTCAGTGCTCAGCCCTTTATCTTTGGCCCAATTCCTAAAAGAATTGTGCCCCGGAGCAAAACCGATGTTTTCCTGTAGGCAAAATTCTTTCGGCCAACGACTGTAAGCATAATCGCGAGCCGATTTTGCACGGTCGTTGTTTTGGGCTAACTGTTCAGCGAAGAATTGAGCCGCCGCCGCATTCATTGTCAGCATTGACACACGCTTCTTCTCCAGAGCGAGTTCTTCAGCTGTTTTCGGGTCTTTGGATTCGTGGAGAGTGACACCGGCTTTCGATGCCAGATATTTCATCGCTTCGGGGTAAGTCATACCTTGAACGTCAACAAGGAAACTTATGGCATTGCCGGATATTCCACAGCTGAAACATTTGAAGATGTTCAGCGACGGAGTAACCACGAATGACGGTGTTTTGTCTGAGTGGAACGGACAACTGCAAATATAGCGAGACCCCTTTCGCTGTAGTTGCAAAAAGTCGCTAACCACGTCCTCTATATTAGTGCGGTCGAGGACTAATTGTTTATCTCTGTCGTCAATCATGGCGTTATTGGTTTACAACGCTATGTCATAGGATGACACACGGCGTCCATTGTGATAGCAGCGTCCGTCATGGAGCCATTGCGCACGACGGCGTTTGCCTTGAATTACGATAAAACCATTCACGCCAATAACAGCACGATTTTTGAGTTGAATTTCTTCAAACTCAATATCAGAGCGGCCATTGATTGCGGTCTCCCATTCTATGATGCGACGGTACGTTTTAGAATTATTCATGGAAATGGCTGATGATTTGGTTGGTGTTCTTAAAGTGTAGTCTCGCTTTGATATTGGCTATATGACGGTGAACAGTGCATAGTGATATACCGAGTTCTTCGGCAACTTCAATATTTGAAAGGCCGGTAGCAAGTAGGCGGCCAACTTCTTCCTCTCGATCCGATAGTTTGGATTGTAGTGTCGGTTTGCAGATAATGCCTTCATAAAGGCATTCTCCACGCATAGGGCATCGCACTTCTTCGACGTTGATAGAACCGACTCTATTGATGTCAAAATTGAGCGTATCATTTTCTCCGAAATTACAGCGGATAAAGCGATGCACAATTTTGAATATAAAAAAGCCATGATTCAATTCGCTCTTGCTATATAGCTTAGAGAGTGCATTGAACGCGCCCGGATATAAATCACGGATAAGAACTATCAGTTCATCCGTGATTTGTTTACAAGAGATATCATAGACAAACATCGGTTTGTCAAACGGCTTGACGTAGACAGAGCCGTCGGGCGCATTAAAAAACTCGTATTTCTCAAGCATTGCGTTCCTTTATTATGATGTTGATGACCTCTACCTCAGCCCTGGACCATGTGCCTTTTTTGAGCTTATCGTAGAAAGTGGAGTAAGCGATGCCGGTTCTATTGAGAACTGCATCGCGGAAATCGGAACGTTCAGCCTCGGTTTCGAGTACATTGAAGTAGTAGTCAGATATAACCATAATAGAAAAATCTATTTTATAAATTTGTATAGTCTAAAATTTAGTCTTAAATTCGTAGTGCAAATGTAAGGTGTTTCTCCGGAATACCTACTACATTTAATAGATTTTTCAACGTTAATAATGGTTAAATTTATAGATTAAATGTATAACCCGCAGAAAATCATTGATTTGTTAAATCAAACTGGTGTGTCCAACAAAACGCTTCTCGACTATTTAGGCAAGAACTGGAATGGTTCTCTCACCTCAATAATCAAGGGCGACATAAGGGTGTCAAAACTGGAGAAAATAGCCGATTTCTTCGGCGTGCCTGTTGATGAGTTCTTTGATAGAGAACCAGCTGTCAACGGCGTAAGAGTAGGCGGCGTTCGCAACAATGTGCATCATTTCAGCGTCAGCACCGACCCATCAGCCCTTCAGCAACTCATTGAAGAAAAGGATAAGCGCATCGCGCTACTTGAAGACATGGTTGCTATCTTGAAGGGCGAAAAACCTACTAAATAAACTCGGACAATTTTCGGACAAAAGGCAACAATCTACAGAATGTAATAGGTTGATACTCAATGAACGCTTTCCCTGATTTTGGTAGAAAAAGAGCATTTGAGGGTCCCTCTCTCTCCGCCAACAACAAAGATAAAACCGCTGTAAGTCAACGACTTGCGGCGGTTTTGATTTTATATACATACAAAAACACATACAAATTGAAGGGCAATCCAAGTCCCATACAGATGCGTCAGTATCATGGAAAATCAAAAGGAGGGAAGA
>CAYZFL010000192.1:0-3191 GCA_964477785.1 uncultured Bacteroides sp. | reverse complement strand
CCCATGATAGCGGTGAAAGGACGCTTGATGTCTTTGAGGATATTGTCGACAGCCTGAACCTCCTTCTCCATAAGGAAGCCGAGCATCTTGTTGTCGGCGTCGAAGTAGTCGGCTATAACGGCAGTAGAGGCATGCTTGCGGTGGGCTGTTCCAAATGCATCGTTTACATATACGTCGGCATAGCTTGCGAGCTTCTTTGCAAACTCTTTCTGACGCTCCTTCATTTCCTTTTTGGCTGCGTCATAACCCGGGTCGTTCTTGTCGATGCCCACGGGCTTGCCCTCTTCTTCGGGATGGAAGCGGAGGTTTTCGAGCAGAAGCACTTCGCCGGGCTTGAGGTTTGCTGCTGCTTCAGAGGCGTCGGCGCAGTCGGGAGCGAACTTCACGTCGCGGCCCAGAGCCTTTGCCACTACGTCCTTGATCTGAAGGAGACTGAGTTTGGGATTCACCTTGCCTTTGGGCTTGCCCATGTGAGACATGATGATAAGGCTGCCGCCGTCGTTGAGGATTTTTTCCAAAGTGGGAAGAGCACCGCGGATGCGGGTATCGTCGGTTACATGGCCATTCTCATCGAGAGGCACATTAAAGTCGACGCGTACGATGGCGCGTTTGCCTTTGAAATTGTAGTTGTCTATTGTTGCCATTTGGTTTTATATTAGGTTTTTATTGAGTAAAATTCAAAAAAATTAAAGAGTCATCTGCCAAGGACTCTGAAACCGCCTTAAATAAAAACGGAATAAGAAGACCCTTTGTTAAAACCGACCGCAAATTTAATAAAAATTTGCGAATTTGTCAATAGCGTGCGTTGACGTGTGCCAGTGCACATATTTTACATAATTTACACTTAATTCCATTTTAATTCTACAAAATTTGATAATTAATTTATCAATAGCTCAATTATTCATCAGCAATTGTTAAAAAAAAATAAAATCATTCATAAAAATTGGGAAATTCTGTAACTATATGCTAAATTTGTCAATGTAGAACTATTTCAGTAAAACAAATGTCTAACCATAAAAATCAACGATTATGAAAATCATTAAGAAATTTCTATTCCTTGCAGCATGCATCTTCGTGTCAAATCAAGCCTGGGCCGACGATAGCGTCCCCACTGTACCATCAGGCGGAACAGGAACTGCAATTCACACCAGCTGTGGCATTTGGACTTATGCTCCCGGTTTCGATTATATCATTACCACGGGAACCTTGGTTGAGTTTTTTAGCGATATTAATGAGGAATATTGCGGCACGAGATCAGGATGGTATGTGATTTATCAAAATGTCACCTATGATGAATATGCCGTAAGAGTTTATGAAGGCAAACTGGATCCTACCGTATAAGTAAATTTAGAACTATGAGGAGCAAAATTCTTAGCCTTCTCGCACTTGTCAATGTTTTGCCTGTCTTCGGGCAAAACATTGACAAAATGTGGAACCCGGCTAAAATTAATTGGGTTGACACCACAAAAACAGAGGTTATTTATGTGCGGTCTTTGACCGATAAATCTCTTGAAGAGAACAAGAAGGACTTGTATATTTTGGAAATTGGCCGAAGAAACTTGCACTATAGGCCATACTCTGCTTTCCTTGAAGATTCGGTATATAAAGACCTTGACACCATTCATACAACGATAAAAGATGTCTTGCAGACGTATATACCAAATCGCACAAAAAACATAGATGTTTCAAGTTTATGGACAGATATAACCCAAAAAGAATACAAAGAATCCGGCTTGGCCTTGTTAAATACTGTTTCTTACATCGAACCGGTCCAGAAAATCAACTGGGAATTGATTGATACAGTAAAGATATATGATGGACATAAGTGCAAGAAAGCCGTGGCAGACTTCAGAGGACGCAAATGGATTGCATGGTATACCGAGGAAATTCCTGTAACTTATGGTCCCTGGAAAATGGCCGGTTTACCCGGTCTGATATTACAAGCGGCAACTGATGACAAGTCTGTTCATCTCTACGCGATATCATTAAGAAGTGGAGGAAATCCGATGGGTATAAAAAACGTTAGTAAAGAAATATTGACCCGAAAGTCTTATCTTGAATTCTTCAATAAATTTTATAAGAAAGGTGGTAAAAGCGAAGCTATTATGAAAGTTGCGCCTCCAATGCCTGGCCAACAGATAAAGAAATCACCGTCCCGGGAATTCTTTTATGTTCCTATGGAAACTGATTTTTAATAATTATCGATATGTGCTTCAGAATCCTTCTGATATCCTTTGTTTTAATTGATGTTATCTCGTTCCCTTCATTTTGTCAGAATGAGATTTGCTCTCTTCCAAAAATCATTTGGAAAGATACCACTGTTGTCGAGATTCTTTTTGTACGCTCGCTCCGGGATTCATCCCTAAATGAAAACAAAAAGGATTTATTTATTCTTGAGATAGGCAAACGCAACCTCAATTTTCGGTCAATAAATAGCTTTTGGGAAGATTCTATTTATAAGGATATTGATAGTGCTACTATCACATGGCCGGATTACTGGCGTTTAAGACCACAAATCCGTTATCTTGATATCGATAACGAATCTTTATGGACAGACCTTATTAATAAGAAATTGACCGAAAGAAACCGTTGCCTGCTAAACAATGTTTTTTATACGGAAAGTATTCCCCATATCAAATGGACTTTCGTTGATACCACCAAGATTTATGAAAACCATTTATGTAAAAAAGCCACTACGGAATTCCGCGGCCGCAAATGGATAGCCTGGTACACCGATGATATACCTGTGAGCCACGGTCCCTGGAAACTGCAAGGATTGCCCGGACTTATTCTTCATGCTGGTACTGATAATCATGATATAAATATTTATGCCGTTTTAATCAGAAACGGCGGCTCCCCAATGGGGGTAAGGGATTTATTGTCATCACGATTGAGCAGAAAACGGTATCTTGAATTTCTACGTGAAATGTATAAGGAAGGCGGCAAAAGTGAAAGCATAAGGACACTCACCCGAATGCCGGATGGACAAAATCATCCCTATCAACCTCCGAATGAATATTTCTATGTACCTTTTGAATTAGATTTTTAAAACAGCCGGAATTCTTTTGATTTTTGCCAAATTCACACTGATAACTTTCTGTCTATGAATATCAAAAACCGTCATATTGGCGTGATTGGTTGTCTTCTGCTGATTATCTCCTATAATGTGCCTCTTTTAGCGCAAAACATTA
>CAYZFL010000191.1:0-3368 GCA_964477785.1 uncultured Bacteroides sp. | reverse complement strand
CCCCGTGCCTCGAGGATTGCACTGGCCTCCTCGGTGAGGCGTTTGTCGAGCTCCTTGCGGTCCTTGTTGTACTGGTCGAGTTCGAGGCTCTTTTTATCAGCGTCCTTGATATCGCGTGCCACGAGCAAGTCGACGGCCTCCTTGCCCGACTGCATACGGCCCGAAGCATTGATGCGGGGACCGATCTTGAAAATAACGTCTGATATCGAAATTTCACGGCTTCCGAGTCCGCAGGTGCGAATGATGGCCCTGAGGCCCACCGAAGGGTTGGAGTTGAGACGCTTGAGGCCCATATAGGTGAGCACGCGGTTCTCGTCGACCATAGACACGATGTCGGCGGCGATGCTCACGGCCACGAGGTCGAGCATCGAGTAAAGCTCGGCGTTGCCTATGCCGTTGCTTATGGCGAAAGCCTGCATGAGTTTGAAGCCCACGCCGCAGCCCGAGAGATGGGGGCAGGGGTAGTTTGAGCCCTCGAGCTTGGGGTTTAGGATAGCCGCGGCGGCCGGAAGTTCTTCGTCGGGCATGTGGTGGTCGCAGATTATGAAGTCTATGCCCCTGCTCCGAGCGTAGGCTATCTCCTCTATAGCCTTGATACCGCAGTCGAGAATGATAATTAGCTTGACGTTTTCCTCCGCAAGCTGGTCGACTATTTTATTTGAAATGCCGTAACCCTCTTCATAGCGTGTGGGAATGAAATAGTCTAGGTTTGAATAGAAATTCTGAAGGTAGCGGTACACGAGGGCCACGGCGGTAGTGCCGTCGACGTCATAGTCTCCGTAGACCAAAATCTTCTCTTTTGCGCCCATGGCGCGGTTGATGCGGTCGACCGCCTTGTCCATGTCGTTCATCAGGAAGGGATCGTAAAGGTCTCTGAGAGAAGGATGAAAGAATTTCTCCGCCTCCTCGACCGTGGTAATTCCTCTCTGTGCCAACAGGTCTGCTATCGGCTCGCAGTTGCTGAATCTCCGCTGCAATTCATCGTCAACTGACGTCGAAGAAGATGATGATGTGGGAAGATAGTTCCATTTTCGGGTCATTATGATGTTTGTTTTTTATTTTCATCTCGCGTGCCGCAAAAATTTCGCAAAGGATATATAAGTATCTGAGGGAGAGAATCGGGCACCGCCCGTAGCGATAAATCGGCGCCGGACCGGTGCATGAGAGAAGTTCACATTTTTTGCGACTTGCAAAAATAGTTAAATTCGGGTTATTTTCCGATAATTCACGTTATATAAATCTAATTGTTAACATTTTTTTGAAGCGTGACACACAAAAAAGCACTAAGTTCCATTTGTTTTTGTAAATTTGTAGTGTGAATAAATTATCAACCGATTCAATCAACTCACTCATAAAACATAACCTTATCTGATTTATGCTTACAGAAAAACGCAGCAGTATGCTTCACGGCGTGCTTCTGATTGCCCTCTTTTCGTGCGCGGCCTTTTACATAGGAAGCGCCAAAATTTTCACAGACCTGTCGATAAGCCCCATGATTATCGGCATCGTGCTCGGCATGCTTTATGCCAACAGCCTCCGCAACCATCTGCCCGAGACATGGGTTCCGGGCATCCAGTTCTGTTCCAAGAAACTACTCAGGCTCGGAATCATTCTCTACGGCTTCAGGCTCACCTTCCAGGATGTGATGGCGGTAGGTACCGCCGGCATCGTAATAGACCTTATCGTGGTGACGGTGACCATCATAGGCGGCGTGCTCATAGGCAAAGCCCTGAAGATGGATTCTGAGATAGCCCTGCTCACCTCTATAGGGAGCGGCATCTGCGGCGCGGCAGCCGTGCTGGGCGCCGAGGCCACCATCAGATCGAAACCCTACAAAACCGCAGTAGCAGTGGCTACAGTGGTGATATTCGGCACGATAGCCATGTTTATCTATCCTGTGCTCTACCGCTCGGGAGTCACCGGCCTCAGTCCTCAGGAAATGGGCATCTATGCCGGTTCCACTCTACATGAGGTAGCCCATGCGGTAGGTGCAGGCAACGCAATGGGCGGCGATATAGCCAGCGTTGCGATTATTGTTAAGATGATACGTGTGATGCTCCTGGTGCCAGTGCTCATAATCCTCGGCTTCTGGCTTGCCGCAAAAGCAGCCAAGAGCAGCAGCAAGAGCGGTGAGAAAGGCAAGCTCGCAGTGCCCTGGTTTGCCATCTGGTTCCTGGCCGTAATCGGCATCAACTCCATCATCCTTCTCTTCCCGCAGTTTGTAGAGGCCATCAACTACCCGGCAGTGGTGCAGGTAATCAACTACATCAGCACCTTCCTGCTCACCATGGCCATGGCGGCTCTCGGCGCCGAGACCAGCATCGACAAATTCAAGAAGGCCGGCGCCAAGCCCTTCGTGCTCGCCCTGATACTTTTCGCATGGCTTATCTTCGGCGGCTGGGCTATGGCAAAATACCTCGCTCCCGTGCTTCTTTAAAAAACACTTCCCGCTTCGGCGGAGATACTCACAAGGCGATGCCCCCGGCACCGCCTTATTTTTTTATCAGGTCACTCGGGGAGTTCACAAAAATTTAAAGACTTAATAATTTGAAAATGTGCAAAAAAATCTTAACTTTGCCATGGATTTGAGGACCTGCGTCGTTTGTCCGGTCCCGAGCACTTAAGATATTCCATCGGAAACGCCATAAGTATCTTATCAGAAACACTATATAAATCTAATCAATATTCATTATCACCTCATTAACATTATGCTAAAGAGACTGTTACTAACAGCAGGGGCATTATGCCTCACACTTCTCACAGCACTTGGCGCCGCCAACATAAAATGTATCGGCACTATTGTTGACGAGAACAACGAACCCGTAATCGGGGCCTCCGTACGCGGAGCCAATGCAGCATCGGGCGTCACCTCCGATGTCGACGGACACTTCACAATCTCTGTTCCCGAGGGGAGCAAGATTGAGATCACTTACATCGGTTACGAGCCGGTAGAGCTCAAAGCGAAGGCCCAGCTCGGCACCATCAAGCTCGAGCCGAACTCGAAAACCCTTCAGAACGTGGTCGTAACCCAGTCGGTAGCCCGCACCCGCGTGACTCCCGTGGCCGCATCGACCGTAAACATGACCACCATCGAGACCAAACTCGGCAACCAGGAGCTTCCCGAAATTCTCAAGACCACTCCCGGCGTGTGGACCACCCGTCAGGGCGGCGGCTTCGGCGACGCCAAGACCAACATGCGCGGTTTCAAATCAGAGAACGTGGCCGTTATGGTCAACGGTGTGCCCATCAACGATATGGAATGGGGCGGCGTGTACTGGAGCAACTGGGCAGGTCTCGGCGACGTGGCCTCCAACATCCAGACCCAGCGCGGTCTCGGCGCCACCATCGTGTCTACTCCCTCGGTGGGC
>CAYZFL010000190.1:0-3427 GCA_964477785.1 uncultured Bacteroides sp. | reverse complement strand
GGCATTCAGCTCGATCATCCCAATATAAGACGTACCATAGGGCTTGAGACCATAGAAGGTCTCGGCAAGGTGATAGTGCTTGAGTATGTCGACGGCTGCTCGCTCGCCGCTCTGCTCGATTCGCCGGAACTTACCGTAGCCGAGGGCCGGTCCATCGCCTCACAGACCGCCGATGCCCTGCGCTATCTACACAGCAAGCAGATTTATCACCGCGACCTCAAACCGGCCAACATACTCGTGGCTCACAACGGCAATGTGGTGAAAATCATCGATTTCAACCTTTCCGACAGCGAGGATTTCATAATACTCAAAAACCCTTCCGGCACGAAGAGCTATATGGCTCCGGAGATGTTTGAAAAGGAAACGAAACCTTCGGCCGTGGCCGACATATATTCCTTCGGCGTGGTCATCGACGAACTTGCCCGTGTTACGGGTGACGATGCGCTGGCCAGTGCCGTAAGGAAATGCACAAGTGAGAATCCCGCAAAGCGGCCCCGTTCGGTTGCTTATATAAAGCTACCGTCGGCAAGCGTCACTGCAAAAGACCGCCTCACGACTTTCCTGTCATCGCAGCTCCTTACCTTTATCCTTATCTTCACCATCGCGGCGCTTGCCGTGCTGATAATCCTAATGCTAACAGACAACACATAATATTATGAACAAGAATCAGGCACTCGAAGCACTTGTAAAAATCACCAACGAGAATCTTGGCAGCACGCCCGCCACACCTACCGAATTCTGCGAAGCCATAATGAAAATCCGGAAAAAGACAGGCCGTTCGATAAGCCTCTCGTCGGTAAAACGCATCTGGGGCTATGTAAGCTACGACAGCTTCCCGTCTGCCACCACCCTCAACACCCTGGCACAGTTCAACGGCTTCAAAAGCTGGGACACATTCCTGCTGAGCGATAACGGCAGTGTATCCGATGATTCGGCCTTCATCGAGGAATCGGTGGTGAGCGCCGAGAAGCTCCATGAGGGTGACCGCATGCTGCTGCAGTGGGGGAAGGACAAATCATGCGAGCTGGAATATCTCGGGCAATACAGATTCCGCATCAACCGGTCCAGAAACATCAAATTAGAGGCTGGCGACCGGTGCAAAATCAACATCATCTGCCTGAGGCATCCCATCTTTGTGAGCGAGATAGAGCGTGACGGCATGCACATCCCGGCCTATATCGGCGCCCGCAAAGGCGGCATCACCTCCATCACCCTCATCAAAGCAAAAGAATAAACAGAAATTTTATGACAGACAGAATCACTCCGGAGTTTGTTACAGAGCTCTCAGATAATGAAATATTTGTGTTTGGCAGTAATCTGGCCGGGCAACATCATGGCGGAGCTGCACGCATTGCCTATGACCATTTCGGAGCGGAGTGGGGCGTGGGCGTCGGACCCACCGGCAATTGCTATGCCATCCCAACCATGCACGGCGGGGTAAATGACATAAAGCCTTACGTCGACGAGTTTGTGAAATATGCCGGAAGCCACCCCGACAAGCGTTTCTTCGTCACCCGCATAGGCTGCGGCATAGCGGGCTTCAGAGACGAGGAGATTGCCCCGCTCTTCAAGGATTTGAAGGATACACCAAACGTTTGCCTCCCAAGAAAATGGTTTCTCATCCTCAACGGCGGGGAATAAGAGGCGTATTATTCTCTGTATTGAGTGGGATTGAGACCTAAGGTGCGCTGGACGTAGCGGCTGAAGTAGGCCGGAGACGAGAACCGGAGCATGTTGGAGATCTGCACGAATGTGAGGCTTTTGTCTCTGAGCAAACGTGCAATCTCAAGCGATGTATAGCGGTTGATCCAGTAGTTTGCCGCATAGCCGCTCACCTTTTTGGATACCTCCGACAGATATTGGGAGTCACGCATAGGGCGTCGGCATAATACGATACTTCACGGTTGTGACGGTAGTCGCCCTTCTCGAGCATGTCGAGAAAGCGGCTCATCAGCTGCGCGTTCTGCGTCGAAACAGCCGACTCGCGGTTGATTGCGGAATGAAAATCAAAGAAATCGAGGAAGGCCGACTGCACGGCGTTTATCAGCAGCTCGCGGTAAAAGGCATGTGAGGTCTGGTTCAGGCGGTATTCAATCCATTTGGAATTTCCATAGCCGTTGACAGTATTGCCCTATCGTGAGAGCTATTTGGAGTATTATTGTTAATTTTGTGGAAAATAAAAAACCCGGATTCTTCACCTGCATCTAAAAACAGGGAGAGGAATTACCGGGACTGCGATGCAAAATTAGTCATTATATGCCATATAACAAAGTTTTTTTTCAATAAAGTTTTCTCTGACAAGCGGATGGAAAGGTATTTTACCTTGTATCCGCACGATGAAGAACGAGCCATAACTCATTATAGGTGCAATCCGCAACTGTCAGAAGCTATGTATGTTTCTCTGTCAGTGTTTGAAGTTACTTTGCGTAATGCACTTTGCCGGGAGTTAAGGCAGATGACTGGTATGCCATTTTCCCGAATACGCCAGGGCTGTCCAACCTGAACAGATATATTACTCAAGCAGCAAAGCAGATTGCCGGTAGACACGAACAGATAACACCTTCAAAAATAATCGCCGAACTCACGTTAGGATTCTGGGTATCGCTGCTTAACAGTGAATACGAGCGTATTTTATGGAAGGATTTGCGCAGGGCATTCCCTTTTATGCCGAAAGCAAAAAGACAACGAAAGAATGTTTCAGCCCCGTTGAATCGGTTACGCGCATTTCGTAATCGTGTCTTTCATAATGAATCAATATGTTGGAACATTAGTCGAGTCTCAGATATTCATTCGGAGATGGTGGAAGTATTGGGATGGATGAATCGTGATGTGCCGGGATGGCTGTCTCAATATGACCGGTTCCAATCTGTCACAACGGATATATGTGCCACAATGAACTGGTCTAACCCTTAAATATAAGTTGGACGGTACTTTTGTCCACTGTATCAAAATAATCTTTTAGATAGGAACGACGCGAAAAACAGAGTGTTATGATAACCCGTACAAGATTAAATTGACACGTTTTTAAATCGACGCGTTTTATAAAATTAGAGCAGGCCCCGAAAGACCTGCTCTTGTCGTTTTTGAATAGACGATCAGCCAACCTCGATATCATAGCACATGACATTTCTCCGACACCAAGACTACGTTTTGATATACAGACACATAGGGTTATTTAGCGGCAAAATCGCGATAAAAAGACTTGAATGGAGACGCCTTCCAACAGCTAATAAATCAAAAAGATAAAGGAAAGGCGCGGATTTCCTTTGTTAATAAAGTGATATAAAATCCAGGAAATCACACGCCTTATGGATACTATATTAACAATTCTCAGACCGATTTGTCAGAGAGAAATGAACCTTTCTCTAAAAAAATGTCTCATATCGATTCTTCAGGCCATGATAGTGTCGTGGTCGGTCAACATTCT
>CAYZFL010000189.1:0-3443 GCA_964477785.1 uncultured Bacteroides sp. | reverse complement strand
ACAGCTTGTCGAAGCCGCCGGTCTGGATATTACGCCCAACTCTGGGATTTTATAGATTAATCGTGATTTATCGAGATTAATCATGATTAATCAGGAAGGGGTGAGTCGCCGCGGGGCGGACGAGGAGTGGACCCGCCTCTATATGGCGACCCCGACAATAGAGGACGTTGAGCAGGAATGTGTGAATTTTAAAATTTGGAATACAAAGTGTATAATTGACGGATTAATCGTGATTTATCGAGATTTATCATGATTAATCAGGAAGGGGTGAGTAGACGCGGGGCGGTTTCGCACCTACCACAGAGACGAGTAATTGGCTGGAAATGAATTGGTAAATGCCTGAGCGTAGCGGGCGAGGCGCGGCCTAAATCCTATCATGCCTCCCCGATAACGTTGTAGAAAATTCCAGCGTTTAAGCTATTTACTGGGCGTAGATGGGGATGAGTTGCATGAGGCGCTCGCGGACGAGGCCCCAGAGCTGGGGCTGGTCGGCGGGACGGCCCGGGAGGAGCGATATAGGCTTTTCGTTGTGGTAGGCCGTGACGTAGTAATGTCCCGAGCCTTTGGCGCGGCTGACCACTATCTGGAGGTTGGCGGCCATGGGTACTACGGTGAAATCCTGCCAGTTCTCGGCAACGGAGTCAAAATAGTTGGTGAGGTAATAGCAGCCGTCGAGCCTCATGAGCGACAGCAGGGGCATAAGGGTCTCGGCATGTCCGAAGCGCAGGCATACGCCGGTCGCGCCGTCTTTGCCTTCGATGAAGCGGTCGGTGGTTTCGATGATGTCGAGCAAAAGATATGATGCGATGTCGGCGGGAACGGAAGAGACTGTTGTTGCGGTGCGCTGGAGATACTGCCTGAGATTGAAGCAGCTCCAGAGGCGGTTGAGCTCGTCACGGGAGAAATATTTGTCGATTTCGGCTTCGATGCTCATTGCCGAACAACCTGCGAGCACATAATATTCGGTGATAGCCAGGTCGCGCCATTCGTTGGCATCGGCAAAGGGATAATCCTTGCCGAGAACACGAACAATCGCGGCCGTGGGGCAAGTCTGCTCGAAAAACTCGTCATACACCGGCTGCCACTGCTCCTGAGCGCGGAAGTCGAGATAGTCCTGATCTACGTCAAAAGGCCTCATAAGCGGAGAGTTGACCCTGCCGGTGGAGGTGGTGAATTCAAGCTTGTTGTCGAGGCGGTCGAGCTGATGGGTGAAGCTGTACATGCTCATCATCACACGGGGCGAATATGAGGATATGGAGCGAACCTTGCAGCCGTCGGCAAACACGGTGGGGAAGTTGCGGAACATACGCGAAGCGATAGCCCTTTGCTCGGCCATGCCGAGAGAATCAAGGGCGCCCCAATGGCCGGAGCTTTCCTCAATCACAAAATCGTTGAGAGCCTTGAGTTCGCGGCCAAGCGGGGTGATGGTGCCGAGCGAATCGGCCTTCGCCAGGGCGCGCGCCAGCTTGAGGCAATTTGCCGATCCGGCCGGATAGCGTGCTCCATGCCGCCCTACATGGTTGATAAACACCGGTTTGAGCGAGTCTGGCAAAACGATTGCAGTCACTTCCTCTGGATAAGGAGTGAGAGAGCCTTCGCACTGAGCGGCGGTGAAAGAGGTCTCGCCGGGCTTTGCGGCACGGCTTTGGGGAGTGCCTGCCCAGAGGCTGATTATCAACAGAAGAGAACTTGATATGAGGGCAAATTTCTTTTTCATTTGCGTATAAGGCTAATTGTTTGTAAATTTGAACAATCAAAAATACTAAAAAGATTTCAAACAGCGGCTTTCGGGGCGCGATAAACCGAATATAAATGCAAAATTTTGAAGAAATAAAGGAAAGTGCCGAGGCATTGGAGAAGTCAGGCGACCTCGAAGGGGCCATCGCCACACTCTCTGCCGTGCTACCCGACGACACTGCCATCGGCTCGATAAAAGATGATGAAAAGGAGGGATATTCAGAGCTTTACTATCTGCGTGGAAGGCTTGGGTGGAAAGCCGGACACCGTGGCGACGCCATGAGCGACTATCGCCGGGCCATCTCCCTCAACGCGCAGTCACCGGCTGTCGAGGCCCTGAAACTCTCGGGCGACATAATGAACTTCTACAACAAAGATTTTTACAATCCCTGAGGCCTTTGGCAATTAACAATTAGTAATTGTGGGGAGGAAAAGCTCTTAACCAGAAATTATTTGCATATTCATGAAAGCAGAAATAGTAGCGATACCAAAAATCGAAGACCCGCGAGGCAGCCTGTCGTTTATACAACAGGGCGTAGCGGTGGACTTCGTGCCGAGACGCGTGTTTTATCTCTATGACGTCCCGGCGGGCGCATCGCGCGGAGGCCATGCCCATCACCAGGCCCGCGAGCTGATCATCGCTCTCTCGGGAGCCTTCGATGTGGTGCTCGACGACGGCCGTGAGAAACAGACATTCCGCCTCGACCGGCCCAACAAAGGGCTGTTTGTGTCAAACGGGCTGTGGCGCGAAATCGAAAACTTCTCGGGAGGCGCCGTATGCCTCGTGGTTACCTCGGAGGACTTCTCCGAAGCCGACTATATCAGAGACTATAACGAATTCTTAGCCAGCAAGAAATGAGCAAACGGGAGGCTGAAAAGAGAGTATATCCGGTAAGCAATCCCGGAGCTTTGGTGCAAGAGCGGCGTGACGAATATCTCGCCGGCCTCACGGCAGTGGTCGACTCGGGACGCTATGTCGGCGGACCTGCGGTTGAAGAATTCGAGAAATCCATGGCCGCATACCTCGGCACTGAGCATGTGGTTGGAGTGAGCAACGGTCTTGACGCCCTGCGCCTTATCTTCGAGGGCTACATAAAGCTTGGCAGACTCAAAGAGGGCGACAAAGTGCTGATTCCGGCTAATACCTATATCGCTTCGGCATTATCGGTTACGGATGCCGGATTGGTGCCTGTGCCCGTCGATGTCTCATTCCGCACCCTCAACCTTGATTCATCCCTGCTTGAGGAGGCAATCGGGAAAGCCGAGGCCGACGGATCGAAGGTCAGAGCCCTGCTTACGGTGCATCTTTACGGACGCACGGCCTGGGACGAGAAAATGGGTCAAATTGCCCGTGAACATAATCTTATTGTGGTTGAGGACCTCGCGCAGGCAATAGGCGCGGAATACATAGCGCCCGACGGCAGCCGACGCCGCGCCGGAAGTCTGGGCGATGCCGCGGGACTCAGCTTCTACCCTACTAAAAACCTCGGTGCCATGGGCGATGCCGGTGCGGTGGCCACTTCCGACTCCGAGCTGGCAAAAGCTGTGAGGGCTCTGGCAAATTACGGTTCCGACCGCCGCTATCATAATATATATCAGGGCTATAACTGCCGACTCGACCCTATTCAGGCAGCAGTGCTGTCGGTCGGTCTCCGACACTTTGAAGATGACAACAGAAAACGCGAGATGCTCGCCTCATTTTATTA
>CAYZFL010000188.1:0-3533 GCA_964477785.1 uncultured Bacteroides sp. | reverse complement strand
ACCCCGAGATTACAAATCACGTGCTCTGGCCAACTGAGCTAAAGAGGCATACTTTGCAGGGGCTTAGCCCTCCTTTTTCCTCGAAAGCTCCGCCGCCTTGGGGCCGCGTGCTCTCTCGTTTGCGGTTGCAAAGTTATGTAGTTTTTTTTACTCCACCAAATTTTTATACGTTTTTTTTCAAGTTTTTTGTTCCAAGCCCTCTCAATCGGGCTTTTCGGACCTCAAAATGCCTTTTTTTGGCACTTCATGTCTCTTGGAAGCCTCCCGGCGAAAAAAGCAAAATTCCTTCTCTCCGCGTCTTCAGTCCTTAATTTTACTTCAAGTCTCTTGTGATATCTCTGCGGAAGGTCTTGCCCTCGAAATTGATTTCATCCATCAGCCTGTAGCTTTTCTCCACTGCCTTATATATATCGTCGGCCAGCGAGGTCACGGCAAGAACGCGGCCTCCGGACGTGACAAGTTTCCCGTCTTTCACAGCTGTTCCGGCATGGTAGATCACGCTTTCGGCAGGCATCGTTTCAGGCAATGTGATTTCAAAACCTTTTTTATATGTCTCGGGGTAGCCTTTCGATACTGCCATAACGGTCACTGCGGCACGCTTATCGGTCTTTACATCGGTCTCAGTCAGGTCACCCTTGGCTACTGCGGCCATAAGCTCTACCAGGTCGCTCTGCAGACGCGGTATCACCACCTCTGTTTCGGGGTCGCCCATTCTCACATTATATTCTATAACTTTGGGCTCGCCGTCGTCGGTGCGCATGAGGCCGAAGAACACAAAGCCGCGGTAGTCGATTCCGTCGGCGATGAGGCCTTTAACGGTAGGAACGATGATTTTATCTTCCACCCTTTTCATAAATGCCTCGTCGGCGAAAGGCACCGGGCTTACGGCGCCCATACCACCGGTGTTGAGGCCGGTGTCGCCTTCCCCTACTCTCTTATAGTCTTTTGCAACACCTAACAGACGCCAACCGCCTTTGCCGTCGAGCACCGCGAATACCGAGCACTCTATGCCGTTGAGAAATTCCTCAATCACCACGCGGGCCGAAGCCTCGCCGAACTTACCATCGAGCATTTCACGAAGCGATTTCTCAGCCTCTTCGAGCGTGGGAACGATGAGCACACCTTTACCGGCTGCGAGTCCGTCGGCCTTGAGCACATAGGGAGCCTTGAGCTGAGCCATGAAGCGAACACCCTCCTCCAAGTTTTCGGCGGTGACGGTGAGATACTTGGCCGTGGGGATTCCGTGACGGAGCATAAATTGCTTTGCAAAGTCTTTGCTGCCCTCGAGTCTTGCTCCGTCGTTGCCGGGGCCTACAAAGAGTATGCCCGTGTCAGAGAGAAAATTTCTTAGACCACCTACCAGCGGATCCTCGGAACCGCAGGCCACAAGATTCACGCCATTGGCTGCCATAAAATCCTTTATTCCCTGAAAATCCGAAATTTTAAGGTTTACATTCTCGCCGTAAGCTCCGGTGCCGCCATTTCCGGGGGCTATATAAAGCTTATTGCAGAGAGGACTTTCCGAGATTTTCTTTGCCAGGGCCGATTCACGGCCGCCGCTGCCAAGCAACATTATATTATAGGTGGACATATCTTTGTTTTTGATGATTATTATATAAAATGATGGGCGACTCTAAGGACTTTAAAGACCTTAAAATTTCGGGAAGACCTATTTAATTCTCCTCCGGTTTTTTGTGCTCTTTCGGCTCCTGCGCTCCTTCGGGATTTCTGAATTTCACCTGCTTTTTCCAGCCGCGGCTTCTCATTATGGGGCCTTCCGATGGCTTAATCGACGGCTGTTTGTCGCTGAGGCTCAGCAATGCCTTGGGGTTGCGGCGTCTCAGCAAGGGATTTTCCGCACTGCCTTCTATTTCCAGGGCCTCGGAATAAAGTTCTGAGCGTGCCTTGGAATCTGCGCCGCGAAGGCGTTTGGGTCTCGGAGCAAGTTCGCGGGGCTGCTCCGACGGGCGTCCGTATTTGTCGCGCTTGCGATCGCCTTCGTCGCGGAATCTTTTGGGACTCGTTTTTTCGTATTTCGATTTCAGGGCGTTTGGCGTCTCGTCTTTTGCGTCGCTGCGCGATCCGAATCGTCTCGGCTCCTTTTTCTCGGGATTTGTACCGTAGCCGAATGAGCGTCCGCCGAAATCAGGTTTCACGCCAAAGCCATAGCGTTCCTTACCCGTTTCTATCTTTTTATCAGCGCGTTTTATATTTTCAGCACGCGGTGTCTTCATACTTGATACGAGCTGACCGCCTGCGGCCTTGAAGCTCTTGCGGTCGCCCTCAAATATGATATATTCACGCAGCTGGCAGTCGAGACCTCCATTGTTGAGGTCGATCTTCTGCGAAGGAGCAAGGCCTATCTTGTGGAAAAATTCGTCGCGATAGCCTATTATCCAGGCGTGATAACCGCGGAACACATGCTTCAGCTTAGAGCCTATGAGTTCGTAAAGCTCGTCCATGTTCTGGCTGCGGAGCCTCTCGCCGTAGGGCGGATTGGTGACGAGCACACCTGCCGGCTGGGGCGCTTCTTCCCACTGGTCGAGGGCCTTGACCGAGGTGGTGATATACTTTGCCATGCCCGCACTCTTGATATTGGCGTTTGCTATGGCGATGGCTTTGGGCGAGATATCGGCGCCCACAATGGGACACGGCGGCACACGCTCGTCGGTGTCGTCGTTATAGATTTTGTCAAACAGCTCTGCGTCGAAATCTTTCCATTTCTCAAACGCGAAGCTGCGGCGGAAAAGTCCGGGATTAATTCTTGCGGCAATAAGGGCGGCTTCGATCAGGAAAGTTCCCGAGCCGCACATAGGGTCGATAAACGGCTCGTCGCCGCGCCATCCGCTCATCATTATGATGCCTGCGGCAAGCACCTCGTTGATAGGCGCTTCGGTGCGCTCCACCATATAGCCGCGTCTCGACAGGCTCTCGCCGCTCGAGTCGAGCGAAAGGGTAACCTGCTTGCCCGAAATGTGAACGTTTATCACCACATCAGCGTCTGTAACCCTCACGCCGGGGCGCTTGTCCTCGCCGAAACGGTCGCGGAATTTGTCGACTATGGCATCTTTCACGCGATAGGTAGCATATTTCGAGTGTGTGAATTCCTCGCTGTGACTCGTTGTATCCACCGAGAAGGTCTTGTCGAGGCTGAGCAGGGTCATCCAGTCGTAATCCTTGGCCTTCTCATACAGTTCGTCGGGATTTTCGGCCGTAAAGCTGTAAAAGGGCTTAAGGATGCGCAGGGCTGTGCGGCAGCAGACATTTGCCTTATAAAGCATGGCGAGGTCTCCATCGAATGAGACCATACGTTTGCCGGGCTCAACATTCTCGGCGCCGAGCCCCCGCAGCTCTTCGGCCAGGATCTCTTCAAGTCCCTGAAAGGTCTTGGCCACCATGTGAAATTTATCGCGTGTCATGATTGTAAATTTGTCAAAGTAGAGGTTCTGAGGCCGACGGTTGTATTGTTCGCATCCTCAGACCGGAATTTTCTGCAAAATTAGCAAATTTTGAGTATAAAGTCCTGCAATCGG
>CAYZFL010000187.1:0-3548 GCA_964477785.1 uncultured Bacteroides sp. | reverse complement strand
GGTCGAACCCACGACCTTCGGAACCACAATCCGACGCTCTAACCAACTGAGCTAAGAGCACCATTTTTGCTTTTGCGTTGCAAAGTTAAACGTTTTTTTTGGATTAGACAAGTTTTTGCTCTTATTTTTTATTCTCTTGTTTTCGGCTTGGCAAAAACAAAACAGATTATTCATTTCCCTACCCCATGCTTTCAATGATTTAAGACAAAACAAGCGTCAGCGAAGCCAATGAGAGCATCGCTGACGCCGATATTATTCAGATTCCGGAGTATTATTTCATGTATTCCGAGAAGTTCACATTGTGCATGTCACCGGTTTCGTTGAATGCATTGTGGAATGCGAACGAAGCTCGGAGAGAGTGAGGGGTCTGACCGTTTTTGTTCATGTGGAGATACTCGCGGAGTGCCGGACGGAAGTCGGGATGTGCGCAGTTCTCAATGATGGTCTCTGCCCTCTGAACGGGATCTTTATGACGGAGGTCGGCAATACCCTGCTCGGTGATGATGACGTCAACCGAGTGCTCGCTATGGTCGACATGGGCAACCATGGGCACAATTGTGCTGATAAGGCCTCCCTTGGTGGTCGACGGGCAGCTGAATATCGAGAGATAGCCGTTGCGGGCGAAGTCGCCTGAACCGCCGATACCGTTCATCATCTTGGTGCCAAGCACGTGTGACGAGTTGACATTGCCGAAGATGTCGGCCTCGAGGGCTGTATTCATTGCGATAACGCCGAGGCGGCGAATTGGCTCGGGGTTGTTTGAGATTTCCGAGGGACGGAGCACAATCTTGTCGTGGAAGAACTCAAGGTTCTTGAAAAGCTCACGCTCTGTGTCATCGGTGAATGTCATCGAGCAGGTAGAAGCGAAAGTACACTTGCCACGCTTGAGCAACTCGAGCACTGCATCCTGAATAACCTCGGTATACATCTGGAAGCTGGGAAGTTCCTTGGCGTCTGCGAGGCCATAGAGCACTGCGTTTGCCACGTTGCCCACGCCCGACTGGAGGGGAAGGAATTCTTTGGGGAGACGGCCTGAGAGGTATTCTGAAACAAGGAAGTCAACGACATTGCCGCCGATTCTCGATGAAGTCTCGTCTACAGCCGAGAAGGGCTTGACACCGTCAAGTTCGTTGGTCTTGAGCACGCCCACAACTTTTGCGGGATCTATTTTGAGCACGGGGCTACCGATGCGGTCGGATGGCTTGTAAATGCCGATTTCGCGACGATAGGGAGGATCGGCGAGGCGTACGACGTCGTGCATGCCGTAAAGCGACTCGGGGAGTGCTTCGTTGAGCTCAATGAATATTTTCTTTGCGAGGTGAGCGTATGTGGGGATATTGCCTACACCGCAGCCTAGCACGATTTCACCGTTGGGACGAATCTGGGATGCCTCGATTATGGCATAGTCGATAGGACCGTAAAATCCATAGCGCACCTCCTGTGCCATCTCGGAGAGGTGACGGTCGAAGTAGTGGAATTCGTGAGCATTGATACGGGCACGTGAATCGGGACGGTTCTGATAGGGAGCGCGCATGTTCACGCAGTTTGCCTCGGCGAGAGCTCCGTCGCAGTGACGGTTAGTTGATGCTCCGGTGAAGAGGTTAATCTTGAACTCTCTGCCGGCCTCATGCTCTTTTTTGGCCTTCTCGGCCACACCCTCAAGCACGAGCTTGGGAGTACCGGGAGCTGTAAAGCCCGATGTACCGAACGTTTCGCCGTTCTTCACCATCTCGGCGGCTTCTTCCTTGGTGATGTAGTTGAATGACATAATTGGTTTTTGATTATGATAAAAATTAAGGTTTTACAACGTGATGAATCTTTACCGACCTGTCTTGGACAGACGCTCCGGGTTCGTCATAAAAATCCTCGCCTTACTGCCGCTTTTGGCTGACAAGCGATTTTTTTGTATTTTTGTGCAAAATTACTCAAAGTTTGCAATCTTACAAAATTTTCGGCAATGGAACTTAATCATGGAGAAATTTACGCTCCTAAATTATATATAGAAACTTACGGATGCCAGATGAATGTGGCCGACAGCGAGGTGGTATCGTCTATTATGGACATGGACGGATGCATTGCCTGCAACTCCGCAGAAGAAGCCGACATCGTGCTGCTCAATACATGCTCGATACGCGACAACGCCGAGCAGAAGATTTACTCGCGCCTCCAGTATCTCGCTTCTCTCAAGCGTAAAAGGAAAGCCACCCGTCAGCAGCCTCTCATCATAGGCGTGATAGGCTGTATGGCCGAAAGAGTTAAAAACGAGCTTGTGGAGAAACATTCGGTAGATATTGTGGCCGGTCCCGACAGCTATCTTGACCTTCCGGCCCTCACCGCCTCGGCCCGCGCCGGTCTGCCGGCCGTAAACATCGAACTTTCCACCACCGAGACTTACCGCGACATTATCCCTAAGAGAGTACCGGGCAAGACTGTTTCCGGCTTCATAAGCATAATGCGCGGATGCAACAACTTTTGCTCTTACTGCATCGTGCCATATACCCGAGGCCGCGAGCGCTCAAGACCTGTGGAAAGCATTCTCGCAGAGCTTGACGACTTAAGAAAACGTGGTTTCAGGGAAGTGACCTTGCTTGGCCAAAATGTGAATTCATATTCTTACGCTGCATACGACGGTAAAACCTACGACTTCGCCGCCCTGCTGGCTCTTGTCGCACAAGCGGCTCCGGACATGCGCGTAAGATTCACAACATCTCACCCCAAGGATATGTCTGACGAAATTATCGCCACCATAGCTGCCTACCCCAATATCTGCAAGCACATCCACCTTCCCGTTCAATCAGGGAGCAATACAGTGCTCAAGAGGATGAACCGCAAATATACCCGGGAGTGGTATCTCGACCGCATAGCGGCAATCCGCAAGGCCATACCTGACTGCGCTATAACGACCGATCTTTTCACCGGCTTCAGCGACGAAAGCGAGGAAGATTTTCTTCAGTCGCTTTCACTGATGGAGGAAGTGGGTTTTGACGCCGCATTCATGTTTAAATACAGCGAGAGGCCCGGCACACTCGCATCAAAAATGATGCCCGACAATATTCCGGAAGAGGTGAAAATAGAAAGGCTCAACCGCATGATCGATCTTCAGAACCGACTTTCGCTCAAGAGTAACCGCGCCGAGATTGGCAAAGAGCATGAGATTCTTGTCGAAAGCATATCGAAACGCGACAAAGAGCACTTCGTAGGACGCACCGACACCAATAAGGCATGCGTCTTTCCCCGTGGCTACTTTCGTATAGGGGACATAGTGAAGGTGAAAATCACCGATGCAAGTTCGGCTACCCTTATCGGGAGTCCATCCTGACCGATAAATATCCCTTAAACTAAAAGTATTTAAAATAAACTGTCATCTCCTGACTAACCTTAGGAAATGACAGTTTATTTTAATTTACAGGAAACTATATAGAATTATTACTGTCCGCTAAACGATAGATCAGTGAGTCCAACTTCTTGAGAAGCAGAAGTTGGGCTTACTTTTAATTATTACTGTCCGCTAAACTATAAATCAGTGAGTCCAACTTCTTGAAAAGCAG
>CAYZFL010000186.1:0-3568 GCA_964477785.1 uncultured Bacteroides sp. | reverse complement strand
CGGTTAGTGGCTGTATTATTCAAGAAGTTAAAGAGGACGGAAGCCGTGGTCCGGAGTTTTCTATTTCCGATGAATTGGGATTCTTCCGACTGAATCTTGGAAAAGAAGATGCGTCAAAAAGAGCCGTGGCGCGGTTAACGGGTTATCTGGACACTGTTTTTACTTGGAATATTTCAGGTGACGCAGGTGTGATTAAACTCACACCCGCACCGGTTGTTCTTGAGAATTTCTCCGTTACTGCGCCGGTCCACGCCGAAGGCGACACATTAGTATATGATGTCAAGGCTTTGGCAAACAAAGCCGATGTAACACTCGAGGACGTGATTGCAAAAATACCGGGAGTCTCCATCAGCTCCAATGGTATTATTAAGTATCAGAACAAATCCATAAACAATTTCTACATTCAGGGCATTGATCTGCTTGGAGGTCGATATGCCCTTGCCACTCGCAATCTTAAGCCGGAAGACGTTAAAACAATTTCGGTGTATCAGCGGCATCAGGCCGTTAAAGCGTTACAAGGCATCCGGCCTGAAGAAGCGGCCGCTCTTGAGATAAGACTCGAGGAGTCAAAACTAATGCGTCCTTTCGGTACTGTTAAAACAGGGGCTGGGGCCTCCGACCGTCTCAATCTTCTTTGCGAAATCTTCGCAATGACTGTCGCCGAAAATTTCCAGATTCTTGGCGTCCTCAAGGGCAACAACATCGGCACTAATTATAAAAATGCGCTCTCAGACTTTTTCAGCACAGCAAACCTAAATAATGACATTGCATCATCCTTATATCCCGAAAAACCCTTTGGCGCACCGCCGGTGAGAGAGAACCGTTATCTGGAAAATAAATCGGGGATTGCATCGCTTAACTTGGCAAAAATACCCTCTAAGGGCTCAATTCTGAAATGCTATTTCGACTGGAACGGTGAAAACGGCTGTTTTGAAAACAATCAGTCCCAAAGTTATTCTTACCCGAATGGTGAAGATATAACAATCAATAGAAGTAACGACAATCATCTGAGGTCGCAGAACCTTAAAGCTAATCTAAACTACACACTTAATACACCTGAAAAATATATCAGCGAAACGCTGAAAGTCACTGCCATTTTTGCAAGAAACAGCTATAGGCTTTCAATACCCGAAAGTGTAATGCAGCGTGTTAGGACAGACAACTTTGGAGCGGCCAACAATTTTATGCTTACACTGAGAAAAGGTAAAAAGGCCTATACCTTGATTTCCAAGATTTCTATATCGTCAACCCCAAAAGCTGATCTTTTCGCCTTAAATAAAAGTGTCGACTCTCTGATGGTGAGTCAGCAGGCAAACGGCTTTAATTTTAAAACAGATCACAGCTTATCCTTCAACTATAAGCTGATACGAATTTTAGCAACCGGCATGAGCCTCAGCATGGTTACTGATTACAACAGTTTCTCCAACAAAGGATGTTTCGCTGCTGACTTTCTTGAAATAGAACCTGCTGATCTGAGAATTTTCGATGGAGAGATCACCGCTTCTCCATTCTTAAATTATGGATTCGGTGGAAGATTTACTGCCACTCTTTCCATCCCTACCAAGTTAAAATGGATTGACAGTCACAACAAATCTCCACAGGAAACAAACTATAGTAAAACGCATGTACTACCCTCGGTGAGTCTTAACTGCCGTTATAGCCTCTATCGGCAGGACGCATTGTCAGGAAAGATTACCTATGGAAAAAGTCTGGGTTCTTCATCATCGGCATTTATCATTACGCCTATATGGACCACTTACCGCATGAAAAGTGTGAGCGGAGACGGTGCATTGCCGGATCTGAGCAATTTCTCCACTGCTGTCGATTATATTATCAATCGGCTGACAAAGGGAGTCTATTGCGAGATGAGCGCATTTTACTCGAGTGTGACAAGTGACCGGATGGGCTCCCTTGACCTAAGCGACAATCAGACTTCATCCACTATCTTAAAACACCATAATACAAATAAAATAATAGGATTTAGGGGAAAGTTCAGCAAAATACGGCTCGGTAAGGGCACAACGTTCTCTACAGAGGTCGCATGGAACAATACTTCGGCCTTGTTTTCTCGAGGCGAAGGATTTTTTCTGACTAAAGGAAATAATATTTCAGCTGCTGTTTCATGGGAAAACGCCTTAAGACAGAATTTGATTATCTCCAAGTTCACGGCATCTGCCGACTATATGGAGCAAAAAAACGATAAATTATTCAAATCATCAATCGCCAATTTCGGTTTATCGGAAAGTATTAACATTTTCCCTATCGAGAATCTCAGAATCATGTTCCTGTTATCATTTAGATCTACTGAAATGGAAAAACGGCGCAACGAAGTTTTTCTTGACGGCGAGATAAGTTATAAGCTCAAACGCTATGAAATTGGACTCGATCTGCAGAACCTCACTAACCGCAAACAATATGTCAGTTCTAACATTGGAAACGCCATATCGACAAGAAACGCCTACAGTCTTCGCCCGCTGATGATTCTTGCATGGATAAAATTCGGTTTTTAATATCTTCTCCGTTTTTCACAAGAAGAACCTCCTGTTAGATCTCCCTATCCTTCAACTTCTTATATCCTTATCCCCTTTTGCCCGTTCATCCGATTTCTGTTCTTTTGTTAAAAGCTATGGTTCTATGGTTCTCTGGTCTAAATCCTCTTACCACTGGTCTCAATCCTTCTGTCCTTCTCCGTTTTTCGCAAGAAAAACCTTTTGTCCTTTATCTCCTTCATTCTAAAAGACTTATGTTCTTATGTCTTATGCCCTTATGTTAAAACTTTATGTACTTTCTATTTTTTTGTTTTTATGTTTCAATTTTCATCTTATATTTCCGTCCTTGTGTTCCATAATTTTGCGCCATAATGAAGCGCATCAAACAAATATCTCAGCCCCGCAAGATGACTCTTACCCGTCGTCTTATCTCCATCGCCGATTTCCAGCGATGGCTCGGCCGGCCCATGCGCTCATTTGAAATAAATCTCGTCCGTTATTTTGAGTCAGTCCGTCAGCGTGGTCAGCTTATCCTCGCCCACGTCTACGACCGTCCCGGCAGCCCCTCCTCCGTGCCAATAATCCTGGCCTATGTGGAGTGGCTGCGTCACTGTAACCCCACGGATCTTCCTCCCTGCTTCATCGGCAAAACCCGTCAGGCAATGAAAGAGCTGTGCAGCCACGAGGTTCGCAAACCCTATCAGACCGGTTCCTACCGAGCGATAGATAATCTTCGCGGAGGCACCTACATGATAGCAGTCTGCTTCGACGCCCCGCATGACTACCGCAAGGTAATACCCGTCCTGGCGCCAATCTTCAGCAGTGAATTCATGCGCGGCGCCTGGATATTCCATAGTGTCGGCGTTCCGAAGCGCAGCGAAAATACCCCCTATTACATCTCCCGCTTCAACGCCGACTTTCCGCCACCGCCTCCCGACCTGAGCCGGGACTCGACCACCGAATTCCTCGGCCTCCCGCCACCCGCCGTCCTCTACAACGACTCTCTCCCGGGTGCCGACTCTCTCGATCCCCCGGGCAATTGCGCATTGCGCATTTCTCATTACGCATTACCAAGTGGC
>CAYZFL010000185.1:0-3586 GCA_964477785.1 uncultured Bacteroides sp. | reverse complement strand
GCGCCCGACACCGTGACGTAGGAGCGGTGTCGGGATAAAGCGGAAACATAGCCGTCAAAGAGAGTCTGTAAACGCAGCGCACAGTCTATCGCCCCGCAGACCGCAGCGGTCGTTAGTCGCAGGGAGGCACGACCCGCGACCAACGATGTTCGGGCTTGGCGATGGTGAGGGTGCAAGCGACTGACGGATTGAGCGGTCAAAAGCCATAGCATAGGCCACGTTCCGGGTGGGGCCGATAATGATGCCGCCGACATCACTGCTCACGGCGAATAATGAAGCGAGTGCCGCAGGCTAATCACCGTGCGTTCATCAGTCCTCTGTGGGTGGGAGGAACGAGGAAAGCGACAGCTTGCGCCGACCGTAGGAACGAGAGCAGCGCAGCGGCCACGACTAGCCGGAAATTGCAAGCGGAGGTTTCGGGCGGTTTACCGAGATAGTTTGTAACCATAGGCGCAGACCGCAGTGCCCGACACCGTGACGTAGGAGCGGTGTCGGGGTAAAGCGGAGGGCAAGCCGGAGGGCGCAATCTATCGGCCCGAAAACCGCAGCGGTTTTTAGCCGAAGTGAAGCGCAGCGTAACCTCGGCCAAAAATGCTTCGGACTTGGCGGGGACTGAGGCGCAAACGACTGACGCAGGGAGTGTCCGTAAAGATGATGCTTGCCTCGTTCGGGCGGGGAGAATAAAGATGAACGCGAAAGACAAAACGAGCTACCCTCACGGGCAACTCGCTCTGCAAACCAATTTATGAAGAAAGTTCTACTCTCCGAGTGGAAAATGTTCAGCGTTTGCGATAGAAAACGTAGAACAGAATACCTGCGATGACAAGCGCGATTGCCAGAACCGCTATGCCGTCAGGCGGATTATACAGGCGCGTTGTGGCGCTGTGCTCTGTCGAAGACTCGGCGGCGGATTGATGATAGGCAACCGTATCAAGCCGGTTGAAGGCTTCGACGCTGTCTCTGTAAGCACTGCGCCGGTCGATGACGCGCCCTTTAGTTGCCGTAAGGCGAATAATCTCCGGGGCCTCGGCGTACTCAACGGGACGCTCGATATTGATTTTCAGGGTGTCGAAGCTAAAATCAATATTCCTTACCACGGAGTCAATCACCGCGATTGAGCGGTGATGTTCGGAATGAGCGAGCGAGTCGGTGTTTACCGATTGGCTCGCCACAACTTTTTTCTGAGACTTGCACCCCACCAGGGCGCAGGTCAGGAAAAGAATAATCAGCGTCCGCATAGTTCAGGTTCGTTTTGAACGTTGAACGAAGGACAAGCCTTAGCTGCGAACTCATTGTGTCCGTGGACTGTCGCACCGGGGAACTGTGAGCGCAGCTCGCGAACCAGTCTGACAAGCGCGGCTTTCTGCGCTTGTGTGCGAGTGTCCTTCGGGGTTTTGCCGTCGGCGGCGCAGCCACCGATGTAGCAAATGCCTATCGAGTGAGCGTTGTGGCCGGAAGTGTGCGCCCCGGCCTGTTCGATGGGACGGCCAATGTGAACCGAGCCATCGCGGTAAATCACGAAGTGATAGCCGATGTCACGCCAGCCGTTGCCTTTCGGTTTCGGAGCGGTATGCCACTGACGTATCTGTTGGACGGTAAAATCCTTGCCTTCGGGCGTGGCCGCGCAATGGATAATGATTTCGCGAATAACGCGCATTTTCGGCTGCACTCGGCAAGCCTGAGCAAGCTCGGCTTGCTCTCGTTGGCACGAAAATTTGTCAATCTTTCTCATGGTCTTTTGCTTTATACTTATAGTGATAGTCGATGCCGAAAAGCGCCCCCGCGAAAGTCAGAATCTCGCCGAAGGCGACGAGAACGGAGTTATGAATTTCGCCGGGCGGAGGCATGATGAAGCCGGAGACCAACAGGCCGCAGCCAACGACGATCAGCAGAATTGCGGAAAGGAGTTGGATAGTCGGCTTATGTTTGTTGAGATTCATAATTTTGTGGGTTAAAGTGTTGTATATGTGAGGAATTATGATTAACTTTGTGGTGCATACGTTAAACCATGCTCTAAGACCCGGACACCTCTACATGTAAGTGAAGCCAAGCTGAAAGACCCGTATACCTCTGTGCTGTATGCCCCTCGATAGCTCCCCCTGCTCTCGGGTCGATGTATGAGCGATGGTTCCCCCTGCAATCGCATCGTATTTTACATGATAGCTTTCACCCTCGGCTTTCCGCCGGGGGCTATCTTTTTATAGGCTATCGTGAAAAATGCCAGGTCTTCTTGGGCGCGTTGTAGACCACCGAGAACTCGACGAGTTCGGTTGCCATAAGGTCGGGGGTCACGCGCACCCTGCCGGGTCCTTTTGGCTGACCGAAGGCGATGGCGAAACGGAGCCTTATCATACGGGGCTTGTTGGCGTCTTTCGGGTCATGGAGCAAGATTGTGGAGCGACCCCAGCCGATGCTGTTCAGACCGGCCTTGTTCTTATGGACGTGAACGAGCGCAGTGGGCGTTCTCGCGAAGCCGAGGGCTTCCTTAATCAGTTCTGATTTGTTGTTAAGCGAGAACTCCACGATGCCGTCAACCACTCTGACGGCGTGGCGCGAACCCCACAGGTTCCAGCCCTTGCGCTTGGAGCAATACTTCTTTGTGCGGTCGGCTTCGGTGCGCTGCTTTTCGTGGTACTGGTTGCGCTTGCGCGTATTACGAAAAATGTATGGAACACACCCTGCCGCAATGAGGTCGGCGACACCACGGACGCGCACAAGTCCGTCCTCGACGATGACCGAGAAGTTTGCCTTGCTTGTCGGTACTTCGGAAGGCGAGCCTGTTATGGCTTCCTGAAGTTTTGTTACGAGGGCGTCGATATTGCGGACTTGCGTCTGCAAGTCGGTGACGCCTTTCTTGGCGGCGTTAAGGTCGATGACCTGCTGCGCCCGCATAGCACCTGCCCTCTCTGTCGTGGCCTGTTGAATGAAGATGCCGGAGGACGAGGCGACCGCGCCGGTGGCGAGGTTGACCGTCGATTTATTTGCATAGATGTGATTGCGGTCGGCCTGACCCTGCGAAAGTGCGGTGATGGCCTGACCTGCGGCCTTGAAGCCGTCGAGCAAAGATGTAATCTTGCTTATGGTCTCGGACGTTCCGGCAGTAGCGAGCAAGTCCACGATGCGCTGCAAGATGTAGCCGAGGCTGTCGGGCGAAATTGCGTCTTTGGACTGCAATGCCCGGAACTCGGTGATAACTTCGGTGAGTGATTTTGTATCAATAGCCATAACTGTTGCTGATTGGTTGCGGCAAAGTTATGGCTACACACAGGCGCGCGAAAAGACACTCAAAGAGTGACTGCGCGGCGCATGATGTCGGGATTGAGGGCGTTGGATATGGCGCGGCAGAACTCCTGGCCGAGGGAGTCGGCGTAAAATTCCTGAATGTTCATTACGGAAGCAAAATACTTGCGAGAGAACCAGCGCTTGCGCTTGCGGCCATTGGCTTTGCCGATGTCGCCGGGGTTTCCTCGCGGCGTATTTCGCCCCGTGCCATAGTCAACGAATAGACCGTAGGTGTTAAATGCCTGTTCAAGAGTAATGTCGATGAACTTGCCGTCGGCAGTCATGGATATGCCGACCGTCGAGC
>CAYZFL010000184.1:0-3642 GCA_964477785.1 uncultured Bacteroides sp. | reverse complement strand
CAATCACCGACGGACAGATATTCCTTGAAACCGCTCTGTTCAACCGCGGTATCCGTCCGGCAATCAATGTAGGTATTTCCGTGAGCCGTGTCGGCGGTTCGGCACAGATCAAATCGATGAAGAAGGTGGCTGGTACCCTTAAGATCGACCAGGCACAGTTCCGCGAGCTCGAGGCGTTCACCAAATTCGGCGGCGATATCGATCCCGTGACCGCAAGAGTGATCGACAAGGGCCGCAAGAACGAGCGCCTGCTCATCCAGCCCCAGTATCATCCCTGTCCCGTTGCCGACGAGGTTGCCCTCATCTTCTGCGGTGTTCACGGACTTCTTGAGAACGTGCCACTCGACAAGGTTAATGTTTTCGAGCAGCAGTTTATACAGCTTCTCCATGCAAGGAACAACGAAGATGTGATAATACCGCTCGGTCAGGGTAAACTCGACGACGAGATTTCAAAGAAAATCACTGAAGCCGCAAACGAGGTGGCAGGCCAGTTCTGATACCCCGTCTGAAAGCAGAAACGATTTCAAATCTTTAAAGCGCTTTTTCCCCTTATGGATTGTCAGTAGGTCATCCAAAGAAAAGAAAGTGAATGTTAAAGTCAAAATAAGTTGGTCAACGATTAATCCCTGTGATAAGCTGACCAGTGAGTTATAAGTTTTAATAAAAGACTAACTTATAAAATAAGCTCTTAATAATGGCAACCCTAAGAGAACTTAAAGGCCGAATCGGGTCGGTGGCTTCTTCGGAGAAGATCACCGGAGCGATGAAGATGATTTCCTCGGCCAAGATGCATAAGGCCGAGGCGGCCCTGAGGCAGCTTGTACCGTTCCGGACTCAGATTACCCGCATTATAGCTCATCTGCTGAGCACCGATGCTGTCTTTACGTCACCTCTTGTCGAATCCCGTGAGGTAAAGCATATCGCCGTGCTGTCGTTTGGCAGTGACGACGGTCTCTGCGGAGCCTACAATATAAATATATACAAGACTCTTGTATCGAGGATAGCTTCTTACCGCGAGGAATACGGAGAAAAAGTAAAAATCGACGTTATCCCTGTGGGTAAAAAGATGCAGAAGGCCGTTGGCAAGCTTGCCGACGAGTATATCACTGTTTCGCCGTTGTCGGGTATCGATTCAAAGACCGAAGGCTCCAGATGCGACGAATTCATGATATCGCTTGAGGAGAAGTTTACCGAGGGCACTTACGACCGCGTAGATGTGGTGTATACACATTACTACAGCGCCGGCCGTCAGCGTCAGCTCGGCCAGTGCCTCCTACCGGTCGACAGTGAGTCGTTTACCTCAGTGGCAGACAGTCAGGCTAAAGGCGATGAAAAAGTCAACGGCGCAAGCCCCTGTCTTTTCGAGCCCAGCGCCTCAGACGTGTTCCAGAGCGTGATACCGCTTTATCTTATGGCGGCGATGCAGGAATACTTCGCCCAGAACCGCGCATCCGAGCAGGCAGCGCGAGTAATGGCGATGCAGGCTGCAAACGACAACGCCAAGAAGCTCCTCGACCAGCTCAGGCTTGAATACAACAAACTTCGTCAGCAGAGCATTACCACCGAGTTGCTCGACATTGTGGGCGGTCAGGTAAGAGACTGATTTTAAGGATTTAAAGATTTATAAATACTAAAATAAGAAAACAACCGTAAATGGGAAGTGTAAAAGAATATTTCAGTTCACTCGGCAGTGGCATTGTGAGCCTTCTTAAAGGTATGCAGGTCACGGGCAAAGAATTTCTGACTCCGAAAATCACTGAAAAATATCCCGAAGACCGCGAAACTTTCAAATGGCCCGAAAGATTCCGCGCGATTCTTCAGTTTGTCTATGACAAGGACGGCCGCCATAAATGTATCGCCTGCGGAAGCTGCGAGCGCGCCTGCCCCAACCAGACAATACGTATCGAGTCGAAAATGGTCGATACTCCTACCGGAACCAAGAAGAAAAAACTCGTAAACTATTATTACGACCTCGGTTCCTGCACATTCTGCGACCTTTGCGTGAAGAGCTGTCCTACTCAGGCCATCGAGTTCAGCAATGACTTCGAGCAGGCAGTGTTTACACGCAACGTACTGGTGAAGAAGCTCAACGACCGTCCCGAGCCGCCGGAGCCCGAACTGACACCGGAGCAGCTTGCAAAGATTCAGGCGGAGAAAGAGGCCAAGATAGCAGCGGCCAAAGCAGCGATGGCTGCCAAGAAAGCTGCTCAGGCAGCAGCCGGCGGAGCAGCATCCGAGGCCAAACCCGCCGCTCCCGCCACGGAGGCTTCCAAACAAGCCGTACCTGCAGAAGCAGCCAAACCCACAGCAAAGCCGGCTAACGTCGAGGCCAAATAAAACCAGCCGATAACGCAACACTGTAAACACAGTCTTTCAATAGTAAATAATAAGCCAACAAAATATTTCAAATGGAATCATTAGGAAGTTTAATCGTCTACGCCGTGGTCGCCATAGTGATGGTGGCCTGTTCGGTACTGGCGGTTGTGAGCCGGAAGATACTGAGATCAGCGACCTATCTGCTGTTCAGCCTCTTTGCCACGGCGGCCGTCTATTTCATGCTTGACTACGAGTTTCTCGGGGCGGTGCAGATCGCGGTATATGCCGGCGGTATCGTAGTGCTCTTCGTATTCTCGATACTTCTCACCTCTCATCCGGGAGAGAGCAGCGAGCGCCTGCAGTCAAAATCAAAATTTATGGGACTTGTGGCCGCGGTAGCAATGCTTGTCATCGCAGGTTACACACTTGTGTCACGTTGCGCCAATTTCATCACGGCGCCGGCGATGAGTAATCCCGACATGAACAAAATAGGCGAAACCCTCATGGGAACGGCCCACGGCCAGTATCTGCTTCCTTTCGAGGCCGTGAGTGTTTTGCTTCTGGCATGTATAATCGGAGGCGTAGTTATAGCCCGCAAAAGATAAATAGTAAGAAATGGATATACAAATCAACGCACTGTTTTATCTCATTCCCAGCCTGATAATGTTTTGCTGCGGAGTGTATGGCTTCATGACGCGCCGCAACATGATTGCCATGCTGATTTCGCTTGAGCTGATGCTTAATTCAGTAGACATCAACTTTGTGGTGTTTAACCGCTTTCTCTTCCCCGGAAGCCTCGAAGGCATGTTCTTCACCCTGTTTGCCATCGCCATCGCAGCCGCAGAAACGGCACTCGCGATAGCCATTATCATCAATATCTACCGCGCCACAAAGAATATCGATGTACGTGGCCTCAATGAAATGAAATTTTAAAGCCGTATGGAAGCTACATTACCGATATTAATACTCGCTTTGCCGCTGTTCATGTTCCTCTTCCTGGGACTGTTCGGCCATAAGATGAGCCACCCGGTGGCCGGCTGGCTCGGTACACTTGGCATGGGCGCTACGCTTGTTTTCGCCTATACCGTGGCATTCACTTATTTCTTCTCGGGTTCGCCCGACTTCATCGCCGAGAACGGCGACCGCCTCCAGGCTGTGATATTCAATCAGACCTGGCTGCAGTTCACCGAGGCGCTCGTCATAAAGATAGGATTCCTGCTCGATCCCATCTCGGCCATGATGCTTGTAGTTGTAACCACGATTTCTTTCATGGTTCATCTCTATTCGATGGGCTACATGAGAGACCATCACGGCGTATACGAGCAC
>CAYZFL010000183.1:0-3676 GCA_964477785.1 uncultured Bacteroides sp. | reverse complement strand
ACGGGCCGTTTCTTTTTTTTGGGGGGATAGATGGATTATATCTGCCAATGGCATTAGAGTTATCTGAGTTGTAAGAGAAAGCCGGTTGAGCGGGCGGATTCTTTCTTTTTTCTTAAAAAACAAGAATTTACCGCCTCTCAACGCAAAATAAAATTTAAATCGTTTGCAGATGTTTAAAAAAATTAATAACTTTACAACTGAAAGACAAGGCAGTCACGAAAGAGTAATTTTTCATGAAATTTTTTTTTGGCATCACCGTCATTTCTAAACGCACGCCAAGGCCGGCCTTCCTCAACTGAATTCTACCTTAAAAACAATACTGAAAAGCTGAAAATCAGCAAAATATAAATAACCAACCATAACAATCATTAATAATATAACAATGGGAATCACCAGAACCATAGCAGGAACGCTGTTTGCCGTCAGCGCCCTCTTAGCCTCGGGCAGCGTATCCGCATCGGCAAAAGTAGTGTTTGAAGCAGACTCGGCGGCTGCCATCGAGTCGCGCACCCGCGCCGATTTCCCCTATACCGTGGACCAGGCTATGAAACTAATGCAGAAACAGCATCCAGAAATCAATGCCGACTCCATGCAGTCGTTTCTCAAGAACCACTATATCGAAGGCAAAATGTTTGACGGCAAGATGATGATTCACCGCAAAGCGCCCAAGAACATCAATCTTCTCCATCCCAAATATACCGACGGCTTCAACGGCCGAGGATCGGCCGCTTCCGACAGCCGCATAGCTTACGTCGACTCTGTTATAGCCTGGTATCAGGGACGCAATCTCCAGGGTCTCGCCCATGAAGTGACATACGAATTCACCATAGACGTACCATACTCTCCCGAGCTCGAAGGCGATACCATCAGGGTGTGGATGCCTCTTCCCATGAAGACCCAGCGTCAGCCCAGAGTAGAGATTCTTTCGACTTTCCCCTCCAAATATATCCTTTCCGACGGCCGTTCAGTCCACAACTCCATCTATATGGAGCAGCCTGTCGTAAAAGGCAAAACGACTCACTTCAGCACTAAGGTCAAGTTTGAGAACCGCGGACAGTGGAACCGTCCGGAGGACATCCTCGCCAACCTCAAGCCTTACGACAAGAACAGCGACTTCTACAAAGAATATACAGCGGTAGAGCTTCCCCACATCATTCGCATGGACAGCCTCGCAAAGGCTATCGTGGGCGATGAAACCAATCCTTTCAAGCAGAGCGAGATGGTCTACGACTACATCATCAAGCGCTATCCCTGGGCCGGCGCGAGAGAGTATTCAACCCTCGAGTGCATTCCCGAATATGTAATCACCCAGGGTTTCGGCGACTGCGGCCAGGTTTCGCTTCTCTACATCTCGCTTATGCGCACACTGGGCGTGCCCGCAAGATGGGAAAGCGGCTGGATGCTCCACCCCCACGAAACCAACTGGCACGACTGGGCTGAGGTTTACTTTGAAGGCATAGGCTGGGTTCCCGTCGACACATCTTTCGGGCGCTATGTAAACGCAAACAACGATGTATGCAACTTCTACTCACACGGCATGGACGCACACCGTATGGCTTCCAACCACGGCGTTTGCGGTAAGCTTTATCCCGAGAAGAAATTCGTGCGCAGCGAGACAGTCGATTTCCAGGCCGGCGAAGTAGAGACCACCAAAGGCAATCTCTTCTATCCCTATTTCGACTCGGCTCTCAAAATCATCGACATACATCCCCTGACTGTCGAGAAAAAATGCTGCGGCAAAGCCGACTGCAAGTAATAATCAGACACAAAATCCTTATATAATTATATAACTGATATAATTTATATAATCCACTAAACCTCAACATCAACATGAAACTATCAGGCAAAATCATACTGTCATCGGCAGGACTCATAGGTCTTATGGCACTCGCACTCGCACCCTCCGCCTCCGCCAAACCCAAGCCCGTTGAAAAGGCTACGGAAATCATTTCCACGCTCAAACAGCAGTACGCCCCCGACAAACGTCAGGCCCGCTTCAACATCGAAGCCGTAGAGGCAAAAAAAGGCAAGAAAATCATTCTCAAGGGGGTAACCACCGAAAAGGCCGGCAAAGAAGCGCTCGACTCGGCTCTCGCAGCCAACAAAATCAAAGTAGAGGCCGACTCCGTGACTGTCTATCCCGATGACAAATGGGGCCAGGTGCGAATCTCGGTAGCCTGCTTCCGCTACGGTCCGGACCATGCCGCCGAAATGGCGACCCAAGGTATCATGGGCACACCCATAAGACTTCTCGAATATGATAAAGGCGACGGTTTCTGGCTCGCACAGACTCCCGACGGCTATATTTCATACGTGGTCGACAACTCCATCGTAACCAAGACCCCCGAGGAGATCGAGAAGTGGAAATCGTCACCCCGCGTAATCGTAACCAATCCCTACCAGACCCGCATCTATATCTCGCCCGAGGCAAAAGGGCTAAGAGAGGTGGTAAGCGACGTAATCAACGGCTGCATCCTCGAACTCAAATCAGAGCAACCGGTCAACGGCCGTTACAACGTGGTGATCCCCGATGGCCGCGAAGGATGGATCGACACCTCCGACGTAACCGACATCAACACCTGGGCTAACCAGCCCTTCGACGCCGACGTAATCCTTGACCAGGCCTACTCGATGGAAGGCACTCCCTATCTCTGGGGCGGCATGTCGCCCAAGACCCTCGACTGCTCGGGACTTGCCAAAGTGAGCTATTTCGCCGACGGCATCATACTGATGCGCGACGCATCTCAGCAGGCCACCACCGGCACAAGAATAGAAGCCGAGAACTGGCGTGACTGCAGGGCCGGCGACCTCCTTTTCTTCGGCAACAAGAAGACCGGCCGCGTGACACATGTGGCTATCTATGACGGCGACGGCAACTACGTGCACTCTTCGGGCCGCGTGAAACGCAACAGCGTAGACCCCGAGTCCGAGAGCTACCTCACCACTCCTTTCCTTCACGCAGTAAGAATCAACGGCAACCAGGGAACCCGCGGCATCATCCCCGCGAAAGACCACTCCTGGTATTTCAAGCAGAACTATACTACCGTCCTTCCCAAATAAGCCGGGAGGCGACCAATTAGTCTAATTGCTCTTATTAGTCTAATTCCAAAAAAATTACAATTATTCTCCATTTCATCAAACCAATCCTTAGATTAATAGTCTAAAAAACAACATAAACCAATACCAATGAACAGAAGAAACTTTCTCAGAAGCTCAATACTTGGGGCGGCGGCTATCGCAACTCCCATCTCCTTCTCCGCACTCGGACAGGCCACAAAGAAAACCGGTCGCAGCGGCAGACTCAACCTTTCATTCGAGCCCTACGAACTGAAACTGAAACATGCCTTCAATCTTGCCAAAAACCAGCGCACCACCACCCCCGGCGTGCAGGTTCAGATAGAATACGACGGAATCATAGGTTACGGCGAAGCATCCATGCCTCCCTACCTGGGTGAAAACGTCGAATCGGTATGCAGTTTCCTGTCGAAACTCGATCTCGGCCAGTTTACCGACCCCTTCAAGATGGAAGAAATCCACGAATACCTCGATACCATCGATCCCGAGCACCCCAACCGTGCAGCCAAGGCTTCGGTGGACATCGCCCTTCACGACCTCACCGGCAAAATCATGGGCCAGCCCTGGTATAAAATCTGGGGCCTCAATCCCGACAATGCGC
>CAYZFL010000182.1:0-3695 GCA_964477785.1 uncultured Bacteroides sp. | reverse complement strand
AGATTCGGAAGAGGGTGTTGAGCTGGACATCGGCTTTGCCGTTTTCCAGACGGGATATATATGTTTTCTTCGTACCGATACGCTCCGCGAGCTGCTGTTGTGTCAGTCCGGCTTTGAGATTTGCACCATATCATTTGAGTGAGATTGAGTTGGCGGCATCGCGCTTCTTTCTCCAACCGGCTGAGAGCATGGTCTCAAATTTGAAAAGTGGCTTGTCAAACGAAACAAGTAACCATAGTCAGATTAGTGACAAAGGCGATGGAGGTGAATGTTCCACCGCCTTTAACATGCCAAAATTTCGGGCGTCAACAGGCGACGACTGGGATTGAGTATTAATGTTTCATAGGCGATAAGAATTAAATGTTTATGACATTTCAAGGGCGCAGCTTCGCATTCGGGTTGGCCTTCTTGATGAGTTCTCCGTATCTTTTCATTTCATCCAGAGACATGTGTCGGGCATGTCTGCTGTCACGATACCATGTACCATCCGGCTTCTGCTTGAACTCCTGGACATGAACGACTCCTTTCTCAAAAGATTCACCGCCTTTTTTGTTCTTATGCGGATGATCCCAGTCAAAGTCACAGACAGGCTTTCTATCCTTATAGATACGGGCCTGTACGATTTCTCCATTCTTGTCACGCTTGAGATATACCTCACTGGTATTTGAGAAAATGGGCAACCCGTCATAAGCCGTACCCTCTATTTTCGCTACAACTTTTCCCTCAACACCGTTTGAGGTGACAATAGTTTCGCCATCCTGATAATAGAGATAGGTGGAGAAGCCACCACTCTCAATATATTCACGTTGAAGTCCCATCTTATCTGTAGTCGTTATTTGCGTCGTAACGGATTCCTTTGTAGTCACGTTCTCTCAACCACTCCAGAAGGGTTACGTGGCGTCCCACATATTCATTGATGTCCTCTTCAAGCGCGGCGAAAAGTCCGGATATTTCAACAGGGGATGTCGTTTCTCCTGACTTTTCCATATTACGGCCAATCATGATGTCGTCAGTGCCGACTCTGAGAATGAATAAACCGTCTTCGTTGTCTTTTTCATGCATGAGAACATCGTTGCTGAACGCAGTTTCATGAAGAATTTTATATCTCAGCTTCTCAAAAAACTCACGTTCCTTGTCTGACACGGCATTTTTTATAGCCGCATCAAATTCCTCTGGAGTATCCTCCAGATAAACCCAAGGGTTATATTCCTGTTTTTTCATAAATTTCTTAGTTTTGAAATGAAACTCGGTTTGTATATCACTGGGACGCCGGGATCGAAGTCCAACGGAGCGCCGAACACAATTAGACCGCAAGGCATTTTCTTCTCGACAAGTGTCGAGACACCATAACGGAACAACCGTTGTTCGCATTTGTTGCCGACCCGTTGATGGCCGATGGCAGTCCAACTGTCTTCGGCAAGACCGTCGAACGCATAGGTACGGATACTGTCAGCATTACCCCATGAGGCGGTTTGAATGGTACCGACACCATTATTCTGCCAGAATCTCTGAATGGTTCTCGACCTACGCAACTGTTCTACATTCTCGCAAACACTTCCGTCAACCCATAAGGTATTGTCGGGAGCAATCGCCACCATGTATCTTCGAACCTTTTTCAACGCCGGAATTGGGCGTGTCCATGTGGAGTTGAATCCGCTGTCATCTATATGACAATAGACACCTTTGTATTCCGAGTTATAGCATACCTTTGCGCTGTAAGGTATGAATACATCGGGAATCTCTCCTCTATACGGAAGCACTTTCGGCAGTTGAAACAGCCCTTCGGTTGGAGTGTGTTTCAATAGAAGATGCTTGTTGAACATCCTCATCGTACGTTGTTGGGACTCTTTGAGTTCCCTGAAGCCTTCTACAAGGATGACATCCTGATCCTCGGTCGGCGGAGAAGGGAGAACTTCAACTGCTGCAAGTTCTTCCTGGTCAAACAATGACGCGTTTCCTTCTAATTCGTTCATAAAAGCTGTTGTTATGAAGTTGTTAAAAGTTAAAATTGTTAATAAAGCGCGACCGATTTGTATTTAAGGCGAGCAAAGACTATCTCTGTAAATTTAGAAGACGTATTCCGTTGTGCAATGTGGAAGTTCTCAACGAATATGTCATCACGCATCCAGAAGAGTGGCATTGGTCGCACCGGTGCCGCTCTTGCCTTTTATTTTTTAGCTTGTGTCCATCTCTTTCATTTTTTTGTTCCGCAAAGTTAATACATTATTTTGTGCTTGTCAAGTCTTTTGTGAAATTGTTTTTAAAAATATGTAATCATGTTTGATAACACTTAGGCATTTGTGGCTTTCAAGAATTATTATTACCTTTGCCAAAAATATATCTTTGACCATATATAGACGATGGCACATAAATCTGATATAAAACCGGAATGCCTCTCTCCACACCCCGGAACTATCCTACTCGGCGAGTTGAGCGAGCATGACCTGTCGCAAAGGGAACTCGCTGTCGCTATAGGGAAAACTCCGGCTGTAATTAACGGCATAATCAAAGGCGACCGCGACATTAACAGCGAAATCGCCCTTTTGTTGGAAGTGGCACTTCCCGGTTCGCTTAAAGCAGAAGACTGGATGCGTATGCAATGCGCCTGCGATTTGGATAAAATGCGCAGACAATCCGAATTGGAGAAGCGGCGTTCGGACATAATGACCTGGGGTGTTATGAAATCCCTGCTTAAGTTGACGACTGTAAAGAAGAGACTTGACTTCACTGACGATATAGGCCAAAACATCGCTATGGTTTTTGACGCTCTTGGAGTTTCCACTTTGGATGAGTTTCGGCAAAAAGCATCGGGATTTCAAAGACAGGAGTGCTTCAAAAAGTCTGATAAAGTCACTACCGACCCGGTCAATCTAATGACCTGGCTCGTAATTGTAAGACACAAAAGCAATAATCAAAAACTGGAAGCCGCCTTTAACAGAGAGAACATCCATCATCTCAAAAGGCAGCTTAATCAAGTTATATATGAAAACTCCGATACATATACCCGTACAGAGCAGTTATGCAACAAATACGGCATTAAGTTCATTAGGGAGTCAAAACTTGACAAGGTACCCGTTGACGGTTATTCTTTCTGGATGGGTGATAATCCGACTATTGTAATGACCGGACGCATGGACAGAATAGACAACTTTGCGTTCACTCTGATGCACGAACTTGGACATATCGAATTGCACTTGACACAAGACAGTAGTGATGATTTCGTGGATGTCGAGCCAGGCAGAAGCTCCCACAACAAAGATGAGAGGGAGAACCAAGCCAATTCTTATGCGACAGAATCAATCTGGCAAGGGGAAGACCTGTATGACGTTTTTGGGAATATTCAGAACCCATTTGGAGCCGCTCCAATATTGAAGAGCGTTGCCCGCAGACGCAGGATGAATCCCGGCGTAGTTGTAGGACAGTATCGCCATTTCTGTATGGAGCACCAACTTGTAAGGAATCCTTATGCTATATGTCACGAGCTGATGGAGAAAGTAAATTAGAGCTAAATATTATCCACCTATATTTGATTAAATCTATTAATCAGCCACTTTCAAATGCGAGAGTGGCTGATTTGTATGTCTTTTTTTATTTAAGAGAGATTGAGTTGGCGGCATCGCGCTTTTTCTGATTGACGACGTCGGCGTAGATCTGAGTCGTGGCCACGTTTTTATGCGTAAGCATCTTGCTGACGG
>CAYZFL010000181.1:0-3789 GCA_964477785.1 uncultured Bacteroides sp. | reverse complement strand
GCTGCGATAGAGGATTAAACCTCAATCGCCCACGAAAAGGGTTAAATATCACTCAAATAAGGCATACAAACCACATACACCAAAAGGTTAAGTGCTTGAATGATATACTCTATATAGTGGAGGCGCAGGCCGCGATAGAGGACTAAAATCCCTCTGACATAAACCCTTATTTCAGGCTGTAATTCACCGATAAAAAGGTGGTTACAGCCTGAATTGCGATTAGGAGGTACGTACACTTGACCGCAGAAAATGAGCCAAATGAACGGTGTTGCTTACACCCTGCTTACACCAAAGATTAGGTCCGCTTACACCCGCTTACACTGCGCTTACACCTCGAAAAAATGAAAAGTAAATGACTACGATTAAACCAGTTGTGAGAAAGCCCCGAGCCGATGGCTTTTATCCGGTGTACATTCGCATCGTCCACAACAGAAAACCAGGCTACATTAAGACCGACAAGATTGTCGATGCTGAACACATCTCGAAGTCCGGCGAAATTACCGACCCCGTGGTGAATGAGTATTGCTCTCGCCTCGTGTTGGATTACTCCGACCGGCTCAATCGTACCGATGTCTCCACATGGGAGGTTAAAGAGGTCATTGAGCACCTTACTTCGGTAGATGAAGAAGTATGCTTTAGTACATACGCAAAACTCCACATCGACCGAATGGAAAAGCGAGGTCAGGCACGAAACGCCAAAAACTACAAGTTGGCCGTTCAGCATCTCGAACGCTATCTTGGCACCAACAAGGTAATGTTCGCTCACCTTACGTCTTCGGTCCTTCAACGGTGGATAGAGGAACTTTCCGGCTCGACAAGTCGAGCAAAGGAAATGTACCCAGTCAACATTCGCCAAATCTTCAAGGCGGCAATCCTTGACTTAAACGATGAGGAAAAAGGTATATGCCGTATCAAGTTCAATCCGTGGCTCAAAGTGCAGATACCTAAATCAGACAAGGGCGTACAGAAAGCCATCAGCGCCGAGGCTTGCCGCGAGTTCTTCAATCGTCCTCTACCGCAGACGAAGATGCTGTCATCGCTCCCTGAACTTGGCCGAGACATTGCGATGTTGGTATTGTGTCTTGGAGGCATCAATACGGTTGACTTATTCAATATGAAGAAGTCCAACTATCACAATGGCATCATAGGCTATAAGAGAGCCAAAACGCGCCACAGCCGAAGTGATGAAGCCTACATCGAGATGCGCGTGGAGCCGTTTATACAGCCAATCTTCGACAAGTACCTCGCTCCCGAAGATGACGAATATCTGTTTACGTTCCACAATCGCTACTGCGACTCCGACAGCTTCAGCGCCAATGTGAACAACGGCATCAAGAAAATCTGCAAGGATATGGGTATGCAGAAGGAAAATTACTACTGCGTCTATACGTTCCGCCACACCTGGGGCACGATAGCGCAGAACGACTGCGACGCCAACCTCTTTGAGGTCGCCTTCGGCATGAACCATAGCCACGGCTTAAAAGTAACTCGCGGGTATGTCAAAATAGACTTCTCCCCGGCTTGGCGTCTAAATGCTAAGGTGATTGATTTCGTGTTCTTTAGCAACGAACCGAGCAAACAGGGAAAAGCTAAGGACATAGACGAGCCGGAAGACAAGCTCTTCCGACTCTCAGCGAAGATGATGGTCTATGGCCGTGCATACTTCAAAGGGGAAGTTTTGGCCGAGTTAATAGATACCGGCTTTAACACGGTTCAGGACGTGATAACTGCCTTAGCGTCAAAACTTCCGCAAGATATTCCGACTGGCTGCACCGTCCACTTCCGTATTGTTAACTGCGACAGCCAAAAGGAGATAGTCTACGAGCGGACTAAGGGCAAAGGCTTTTAGTCCACAATCGGGTAAAATACTCCCTTGATGAGCTGCGACATTCCGTTCTCCGTGAATGTCGCAGTCATTTTTTCGCAAAGGTACTTCTTGCCTTTGATGAAAAACACGGCACGAGGGTTCGGGATATTGTCGGATAGGAACTTAAACGTAGTCTTTTGCCTGGTGTTGATTGAGTAGACTGTGCGGCGACGATTGAGCGTGGTGTGGTTGATGCGCAGGGAGAAATGAATGTTGATGAAATTGCTCCAGTCCTCCGCAATCTCGATGTCCTCGACATAGGGGTGCGGGAGCTTGCCGTTCGGCATCTGCGCACCGTCCCACCAGCCAACATAAATACGGTCGTAGTATTCCGCCTTCTTGTTGCGCTCACCTCCGGCGAGTGACTGAAAGGCAAAAGGCTGATAGAGGGTGTTGTCGATTTCCTCCTTGCGCTGGTACGGGTCGCGGCTCCAGGACGTGCCCGTGCTGTCGTTCTCGTCGTAGCCGGAGAAGGACAGGAACAGACAACGCCCGTACTTGTCCTCGGTCTCGTCAACCCACGCAGGTACAAATTCAATCTCCACCTCGTCGGCGTCCTCGCTATCGTCCATGATACGGCCGCCAAAGAGGTTGACCGGGCGCAGCTCCATCTTGTACTGATAGCGGTTAGGCATAAAGCCTCCGCGTTTCTCCACAAGCGTCTTCGAGAGCGAGCGCACGATGAAGTAAGCGTCCACGTCCTCGGCATAGAGCAGCTTGTCACGGTTTGACCCTCGCGAGGTCGATCCGTTCCAAGTTGCGAGCCAGCGGTTGGCAGAGAGAAGTTCGCGCATGGTCGCGTAGCGGACTGCGCCTTTCTGCCACGCCTTGATGAACCAGTCGCACGAGTAGAACTTCCACATTTCGTGGTCGCACTCCTTGTAGACGAGGTTTTTGGCCTCCTGATACTCGCACTTGTCATCATCGACCGTGACCTCGACCGTGTGCTCGTCAACCACCTTGTCGAGCTGCACCGGCTCCGTGGCAAGCAGTGTGGCATCGGTAAAGGCAAATTCCACCGACTTGCCCCGGTGGTCGATGGTGAACTCGCCGCCCAAAAACAGCTCCAACTTCTCGAAGAACTCCGCGACCGTCCAATGCGGCAGCGCACGGGCGAAGCCCGCAGTGTCCCAGGCATAAGGGAGCGTGTTGCAGACAAGGAGATACTTGTATTCCTCCTTTTCCTCCCACTTCGAGAAGTCAGCCGAGTAGCCGACAGCCTCGCATATCTTCTTTGTGATGTAAAGAAGATACGGCTGCCACGAGCGGCCCCGGCAGTCGGCGTTCCACGAATAGTAAGAGTGCGACTTCAACGTGCCGTCGGGATTGCGTTCCTCCGGGTGGAAGTCCGCGAGGTTCTGAATGTTGCCCGAATAGTCGTTGACCCACGGCAGTGCCACGCACTTCATATTGTTTATGAAGGGGTCCCACGCCTTATCGGGTGTAGTGTCAGTGGTCTCTGTCGGAGAGCCAAGGTCAAGCTCGTTGATGAACACATCATCGAAAGTCACGTCGAAGTTCTGCTCCGAGCGGCCTTCGAGGAATTGCGTCTTGACCTCGGCATCGTTGATTTCGGTAATGGTGATAGAGCCGAACTTGTAGAAGTTTCGGTCGCGGATTTCGCAGTCGAAAATCACCTTACCGGCGATGACATCGGCACGGTTGATGTGTCCGAAAATGTCGAGATTGTTCCGACAGTGGCGGAGTGGAAAGGTTATCGAGAGTGTATATCCATCGGAGCCGGAGAACAATCTGTTTTCGGCGACGAACTCGAAGGACGTGCCCTTTTTGAGCATGGCAATCTTGCCGTTGATGCGTATTTCCATAATTACTTGCGTGATTTGGGAGACTTGTTTCTCATAAGGCGGTCGTATTCGTCCTGTGCCTGTTGTATGCCGTGATCGCCGGATACGGTGTTCACG
>CAYZFL010000180.1:0-3850 GCA_964477785.1 uncultured Bacteroides sp. | reverse complement strand
TGGTTGATGCCTCTGCAAGTTGTACCATGCTCAAAAAATATTTAGGACAAGATTGAAGATCATGACTTTTTAAATGAAAGAGCCGTGTGTCTACATGATAAAAAAGGAGCATTAAAGCTGAAAAATTAAAAAAAAATTGTAACTTTGCAGACGAAAAAGGCAATTCATTCACGAATGAGAGGCTGAAGGGCATTTCATTCGTAACGAAAAGGTCGCTATGTTTTAGCCTCGCACTACCTAAAAACAAAAATAAAACAAAAATAATCGCCGCAATAGCTCAGTCGGTAGAGCATTTCATTCGTAACGAAAAGGTCGTGGGTTCGAGTCCCACTCGCGGCTCTAAAGCAAACCCCTTATGACGATTGGTTTTAAGGGGTTTGTTTTTCAATTCAGATATTTACTGGCTTCGCGGAGGCTAAGGGGGCTCAGGAGGGAACGATATTTGTCGATGAAGCTTCTCACCCATTCCGGATTTGTCTTTGAGTAGTCGCGCAGACTCCAGCCTATCGCCTTGTTGATGAAGAATTCTTTGCTGCCGAAATTTTTTACAAGTATTGCCTCCAGCAGTTCTTCGTTGGTATCATGTTTTCGGCAAAGCTGATGGTCTATGGCAATGCGTCGCACCCAGAAGTCCTCGTCTTCCGCCCATCTGAGCATCAGGTCGTTAATGCGGCTATCACTAAATGCTATTTGCCCTATTGTGCGGTCAAGTCCGTCAATGGTATCCCACCATTGTTTTGAACGGATAAACCGTTCTATCTTCGGCACATCGTCATAGGTGAGATATTTCATCGTCTTCAGATAATCGGCGACAAAATACTGAAATTCACGATGTTCGTCTTTCCAACATTCCTCGAGCAATTTCCAGTCGATTGTCCTGCTTTTCTTCGTCTCATCCAAAACTGACTTATAGACCGCCCTTCTCTCGGGTGTCTGGATACCATAAAACTTAAACTGATAGCGCATATATGAAGCCAAGTGCACGGCATTTTCATCATCGCGCAAAAGCTCGAAAGCCTCTTTAATCTGCCTATATTTATCCATGACTCGGGGGTTTAGATTGCAAATGTAGTGGTTTTAAACGAATATCTCACATATTTATTTTATTTTATTACCTTTGCAGTCAAACCTTAAACCTAACCGTTGTATGACAATTCACATCAAAAACTTATTGGCGGCCGCAGCCGTTATTATTATCGGATTTATTAACGCATTAAATATGGAAGCAAAAGATAAGAAATTACCCGCTCCTGACTTTAAAGGAGGCATGCCCGTAAACGAAGTTGTTGCCAAACGCCATAGCACTCGCGAGTTTGACCCCAAACGTGATATTGACGATGCAACTCTTGGTCAAATCCTTTGGATGACATTAGGAGTGAATAGGCCCGAGGCTAAAGATATGAAGTTTGAAGCAATCGCCAATCGTTCCAATCCCACAGCCCGCAACTGGCAGGAAATACGCGCATTTGTATTCACTAAGGACGGAGTAAGCGAATATATGCCCGACACTCATTCTTTACGTCACATCGTTGATGGCGACCATCGCAAACTTCTTGCCGGCACTCAGGAGTTCAGTCAGGACTTTGTAATGGACGCCCCCTGCGCAGTGCTTTTCGTATCCGACCTCGACAAGCTTCCCGAATCGTCCATGGTTACGGCTATGGGAATGGTCGACGCGGGAATTGCATGCGAGAACCTCAACATAGCCTGCGCCTCACTTGGCATAGCCACGGTTCCCCGTGCCACGATGGACAGCGCCGGGATCGCCAAATTGCTCAATCTCTCCGCCCGTCAACTCCCCGTAATCAACAACCCGATGGGTTATCAACGATAAAACCTTTAGGCTACAATCTATAAGCAGGTTGCCGGGAAGAATATATAATAATCTAGGCAACCTGCTCTGTTTTTAAAGAACTATTTTCTTAGATATTATCTTGCTTCCATTATTATATCTTACGATATAAACTCCCATGGGCAAGTTATCCATATCGGTAAGTTTCTGACCTGAAAAATTATAGACGGCCATTACTTTTTCTGACAAGCCGTCGTTTATTACCGAATCAATACCTGCAAGATTCTTATAATCAATATCCTTGAGCCAGTTTGAAATCAGAGAGCGGGCGTTTGGAGTCTGAGACGATCTTATCCACAGACTCGGCGAAAGAGATTTTCCCTCGGGGATCAGACGTTTCGCATCAGTTTCCACGCCGCTTATGCCGCTGCTTGCACTCGACACAATAAGGCCAATGTTCTTGCCGGCCATTTCCTTGCCATGCTGAAAGAGGAAGGTCTGCAAGGGAGCGGCCATATTGCTCCACCAAAGAGGCGCACCGATTATCACGGTAGAATATTGCGACATATCGACTTCCACAGGATCTATCGCCGGATAAGACGAGGCTGCGTTTGGATTATTGCGTATTGCAGAAATCAGGGCGCTGCCTATCGCATAATTATTTGCGGCATAGTCGAGACCCTTCTCGGCAGGTTCCACACGTATCACATCTGCATCGATCTGAGCGCGTAACTCATTAACAATTCTGTTCACATTGTTTGTGTAGCTGTAATAAACGATGAGCGTCTTGGCATTGACCGCGATGACCGTAAACGCCGCAATAAGAGTTAAAATCAACTTTTTCATAACTTTTCGATTTTTGGCTGCAGTTAATTGGATTGAAATATAATGTTTATTAACTCTGCGAAATTATGAATAAAATTTGTGCTTAACTTTGCTGTACGGGCCAATTATCTTTGCTAAGAAGCTCACCAGATTTATGACTTTGGATACTAATAATCGTCTTCCCAGAGATCGCAGCCAGTGGAATTATAATCCGTTGGATCGTAATCATCCATCGAATCATAATACCCCGTCAGATCAAGATAATCCCTTTTATCGCTACAATCGTCATCACAAGACCGAAACGAGCCGTCCGGTTCATCATAAGGCCGATATAACCTTCCCGAATCACAACTACTGCAACTGTCATGATTGTGAGATCCAAAGAGCCAGTCAAATATTATTAGTCCGCCGATAAATTTCCAGAATGACATAACTTATATACTTTTGATTAAGTTTTGATTTAAAATACTTTGCAGGAAAATCGAGGATTTATTGCAAAATTCTTCATCACTTATTTACCATCAACCTGTGACCGAGGCGGCAGTATATGCACTTGCGTGTTTCACAGTAGTTTCGGCAAAGCTGCACCATGGCCTGCGAGTCGAAGGCCGATTCGCAGGCCATCCCCGCATTTTTAAACATTGTGGTAATGTTGTTTACCTCCCCCGGTGTCTGCTGAAGAAGGTCCATCGCCGTCGACTGATAGCTGCTGTCGCCCGTGAGCATTCCGAAGGCATACAACAACGGCACCGTGACGTTGGCCGTAAGTATCACCACCGACGATTTGGAGAATGCGGCCGAACTTCTTGTAGGCGTTGAGGCGAAGTTATATCGCCCGGCCCAGAATCCATCGAGCCGTATGTTGAAGAGCGAGAATGCGTCTTCGGCTGTCTTTACTGCAAACACCCGCTGGGCAATGTCGAAGTCGGCGCATATCATTGCGGCGAGGGTGGCGATGCGGCGATGGGGGAAGTTGGCCGGTCTCATTCTCGCCATTTTCCATTGCAGACCCACGGGACGTTTCAACTGAAACTTATGGCTCAGAAACTCATATTCCCTTTGCATCTGCGCCACGTATGGTTCTTTCTCGAGATATTGTGGCGAAATATTATCAAGAAAGCCCGCCTGACCGAAGAGCAACCCTTCCACCGACACGCGGCTGTCGCGGTGCCCTAAAAGCAATCTTGTCCTAAATATTTTTTGAGCATGGTACAACTTGCAGAGGCATCAACC
>CAYZFL010000179.1:0-3873 GCA_964477785.1 uncultured Bacteroides sp. | reverse complement strand
TGTGCTCGCTCAATACCATCATGGTCGACGGCACGGGCATGTGCGGCGCCTGCCGAGTGACCGTGGGCGGAAAGATGAAATTTGTATGCGTCGACGGCCCGGAATTTGACGCCCATCAGGTTGATTTCGACGAGATGATACGACGATTGAAAGCATATGATTAATTAGCACATCACAAACCATGACATCAGATAAAGAATATATGCAGGAAATGACAGCGAGGGATGCTGCGTGGCGCGAGGAGCTGCGCAACGCAATTCCAGCAAAAGAGCGCACGGCGATAAGCCGCGTGACTATGCCGCATGTATCACCCGAGGAGCGCATAAAGAGCAATGTTGAGGTAAACAGCGGCCTGACGGAAGATATGGCGCTGACAGAAGCTTCGCGCTGCCTCGACTGCCCCAACCCGGGGTGCATCACCGGCTGTCCGGTGGGCATCGACATACCGGCGTTCATAAAGAACATACAGCGCGGCGAGACCCTGAAAGCCGCTGCAGTGCTGAAATCGACAAGCGCGCTGCCGGCAGTATGCGGGCGCGTGTGTCCGCAGGAAAAGCAGTGCGAAAGCAAGTGCATATACCACAAGATGGGCAAAGAGCCCGTGGCGATTGGCTATCTGGAAAGATTTGCGGCGGATGCTGCATTGGCGGCAGGTAGGAGAGCCTCTGATAACTCAGATAAGTATGACTCTCTCGGCAGGATTGCCGTGGTGGGATCTGGACCGGCCGGACTGTCGTTTGCAGGCCAGATGGCACAGTTTGGCTATGAAGTGGACGTATATGAGGCTCTGCATGAGATAGGCGGCGTGCTGAAATACGGCATACCGGAGTTCAGGCTCCCCAACTCGATAGTGGACAGCGAGCTCGACTATCTGCGGAGCATAGGCGTGAAATTCCACCCCAATACCATAATAGGCAAGACCATATCGGTAGAAAAGCTGCATCAGGACGGATATAGGGGCATCTTCGTGGCGTCGGGCGCAGGGCTGCCGAGGTTTATGAACATACCCGGCGAGAACCTTACGGGCGTGATGTCGTCGAACGAATATCTGACACGCGTCAACCTCATGGGCGCGGGCCGCGAGGGCTATGCCACGCCGGTGCTCAGGGGCGCGAACGTTGCCGTAGTGGGCGGCGGAAATACCGCGATGGATTCGATACGTACGGCGATACGCATGGGCGCGAAAAACGCGATGCTCGTATACCGCCGCAGCGAGGATGAGATGCCCGCAAGACGCGAAGAAGTGGCGCATGCCAAAGAAGAGGGCGCAAAATTCATGACGCTCAACAATCCGGTGGAATATTTAGGCGACGAGAAAGGCCGTGTGCGGGCCATGAGACTTCAGCGCATGCGACTTGGCGAGCCCGATGCCTCGGGACGCCGCAGTCCGGAGCCAATCGAGGGCGACATAGTTGAAGTGCCTGTAGACCTTGTAATCGTAGCCGTGGGCGTATCGCCAAACCCGATACTGCCGTCGAGCGTAGAGGGACTGGAAACCACGAAGAAAGGCACCTTGGTTGTTGACGAAAGGCTTGAGTCGTCGATACCGGGGCTATATGCCGGCGGCGACATAGTGCGCGGGGGCGCCACGGTGATACTTGCCATGGGCGACGGACGCAAGGCGGCGAAAGAGATGCACGAGAAATTGAGCGAGAGCAAATAAGCAAGGGGTTATATAAATCCCCTATTGCGGACAAGACATAAAAATCCCGGGGTCGCGGAAGAAGCGGACCCCGGGATTATTTTTTGGGCGAGTCAGGCGCGGCCTGACCCCTACCGCAGAGCGGGTAATCAGAAGACTACTTTCTGTGCTTTTGAACCCTGGCGGCGGATAACGATCTGACCTTCGGCGGGATTGTCGATACGTACGCCCTGAAGATTGTAGTATTCTACGGGAGCGTTTTCATCGATGGCGATATCGTGGATGCCTGCGGCTTCGTCAAACTTGACGACGTAGAGGCTGGGAGCGTTGTTGAATATGTTGACAACAACGGTGATATCATATTTACCTGCGGGAACGCTGGCAACCTTGTAGTTGTTGCGGAAGGAAAGCTCAACATTGTCGGACTTGCCGGTGAAGTTCCATGCTTTCTTATCTGTCTCCTCGCCGGTGGGAGTAGCGGCGTCGAGCACAACGTCCTTAACCATGATTACAGCATTTACGAGGCTGTTGTTGATATCGGCGGCCTTAACCACTGCAGGAGTGAAGGTGCCGTCGACACCGGTCATAGTAGCCGCGCTAACGGGCGAGAGCTGGGGAGTGTCATTTCTGTAGTTTTCATACTTGGAGTTCCAGCCCTTGTTGATCTTGCTGCCTGCCTTGATTGCTTCGGGGACGTTCTTGTTGTAAACCTGTATCCAGTCTTTGCCGTCGGTGCAGAAGATATTGCCTGCGTTGCGGAAACCTACGGTAAGGTCGAAGTTAACGATAATCTCGTCGGCGGGATTTGCAGCGATGATTTCAGCGATGGAGTTGAAAGCCTTAACTTCGGGCTTATCAGCGGTGCCGGTCACTTTCCACATCTGGAAGAGTGGCTGGTCGGCTTTGTCGGTAGGTTTGATTTCCTTGGTACCCTGATAGTCAGCAACCGCGAGATAAACGGTGGGACGGCCCACGTTTGTGATTTTCACATCGTTGCCAGAAAGAGCGACGGTCCAAACGGCGTTGGTGGCAGCCGTAAGGTCGGAGAATACGCTGATGCTGAAGTGAGTAGCATCGATGCCCCAGTAGCGGCCGAAAGAGTCCTTGATATTATAACCGCCTTCAGTGGCGATGAGGGTAACTACATTGGCCTTGTCGGTGGTAAGCACGTTGTTGGCGGGAGTGGCAGTTTTGAAAATGGGATAACCGAAAGCGCTGCCTTCGGCAACGGGAGCAGCCACACCTGCATCTTCCAGATAGAATACATAATCGCCTGCGGCAACGGCCTTGGCGAGCTCGGCGGTAACTTTGCCACCCTCGGCTTCCTTCTTGATTACGTATGCAGCGGTAGCGACAGCAGAGGTCTTGCCGTCCTTAACGGCGATGGCCTTGATGGTCATGTTCTTGTCGACGGGGATTGCTGCGGTGTATTTTGTGGAAGCGGTTGTGGGGTTTGTACCGTCGGTGGTGTAGTAGATGTCACAACCGGCGGCAGCCTTAATTGTAACCGACTGGGCGCCGGTGTAGGTGCCGGCAGCGGGTGTGAAGGTAGGCTCTGCTACGAAGTCGGGATCAGCAGCACCGGTTGTTACCTCTATCGAGTTGATCTGGAGATTGTCGGAAGGAGTGAAAACCACTGATTCCGCATTGCCGGTCCAAGTGGCCGATTTCTTGTCGGCGGCGGGAGTATAGGTACCTGTGCTTGCAGTTAATTTATCACCCTTAGTGTTGGTATAGACAAACTTGATGGCGGTGATATTTGCACCGACACCGGAGATGTTCATCTTGTAGTTCTTGTAAAGACGGAGCTGAATTGCGCCGCCGCTCTGATAATATTCGCGGACGCCGCTACTGTTGACGCCTTCGATTTTGGTGAAGTTGATTTTGGCGGCTCCGTTTGTGAAAGTAACAGCTGCCACGTCGGCATAGGAATTACCGGTGGAGCCGTCCTTTTTAAGACTGGAGTCGTCCTTTGATGCCGGCTGGGCGGGATTGAGTGTGGCGGGCTTTGTGAAGTCGAACGTCGAAGTTGCAGCACTTGCGACACCGGCCAGACCAACCACTGCGAGCAATGAAAGTAAAAGTTTTTTCATAAAATCTGTGGTTTTTGGGTTTGTAGAAAAATATTTGAAAATTAAGTGTTTTTAGAAATTAGTTTGGCTCATAGGGGGCGGCCACGCGCGGCATCAACGGAGGCGGGTCAGGCGCGGCCTGACCCCTACCGGGTGACC
>CAYZFL010000178.1:0-3957 GCA_964477785.1 uncultured Bacteroides sp. | reverse complement strand
ACCAAAGAGATAGCCAACCTGCGCGGGCAGCTCAACCAGGCCAAAAACCAGATCAACGAGCTAAACGCCACAGTAGATACTCTCAACACCACGGTTTCGACAGTTTCGGCCGAACGCGACCAGGCACAGCAGCAGTCGACGGATCTCACCAACGAGCTCAACACATGCTACTATGCAATAGGCTCGTCATCCGAGCTCAAAAACCACAACATCCTCAAATCGGGCTTCCTGCGCAAGACCAAGATAATGGAAGGCGAGTTTGACATGTCGTTCTTCACCAAAGGCGACAAACGCACTCTTACCGTGATACCCCTGCATTCGAAGAAGGCCAAGGTGCTCACCAAACAGCCGGCCTCATCGTACACTATCACAGAGCAAAACGGCCAGAAGGTGCTCACCATCACCAACCCGACCGAATTCTGGAACCTCAGCAACTATCTGGTGATACAGATTGACTGATAAATCAGAGGACTCAGAGTGTTTTGAGAAGTCTGATAACTCTGAGTGTACCGGGCGCTTTGAAAAAAGCTTTAATAAGCCGGGAATCCCTGATGTGAGGATTCCCGGCATTATTTTCCTGTCATTTTGCCATAGATTTTGAGGAGAAAAACTAATTGCCTGCTCTAAAGCATGATTTTTTTCTTGTTGTCACGGAGAAAATTTTATAACTTTGTCAGATTAAAACTACCGAATATACCAAAGAATCATACCATAGAAATTTATAACTACATAAAAAATTTATATCATATGGAAAACCAGCCCAAACCCGGCTATCGCATTGAGTCAGACCTCATCGGTTCCCGCGAAATCTCCAACGACGTGCTTTACGGCGTACAGACCCTGCGTGGTCTCGAGAATTTTGAGATTTCACATTTCAAACTCTATCAGTATCCCCTCTTTATCAAGGGACTTGCCATCACCAAGATGGGAGCCGCAATGGCCAATAAAGAACTTGGCGTGCTCACGGCAGAGCAGGCCGACGCCATCATCGAGGCATGCCGCCTGATAATCGACGGCAACTACTACGACGAGTTCCCCATCGACATGATCCAGGGCGGCGCAGGCACCACCACCAACATGAACGCCAACGAGGTGATATGCAACATCGCCCTCGAGCTCATGGGCCACAAACGCGGCGAATACCAGTATCTCTCGCCCAATGACCACGTGAATGCCGCTCAGTCGACCAACGACGCATATCCCACCGCCATCCACATCGGTATGTATTATGACCACCTCCGCTTCATCGAAGGTCTCAAGCTCGTGATCGAGGACTTCGACAAGAAGGGCGAGGAGTTCAAGAACATAGTAAAAATCGGACGCACCCAGCTTGAGGACGCCGTGCCCATGACCCTTGGCCAGACTTTCCACGCATTCGCATCGATACTCCGTGACGAAATCAAGCACCTCAACGAGGCAGCCGAGGATTTCCTCACCATCAATATGGGCGCCACCGCCATCGGTACCGGTATCACCGCCGAGCCCGGCTATGCCGAGAAATGCGTTGCTGCAATCGGTAAGATTACCGGCTGGAACATGAAGCTCGCCGACGACCTGGTAGCCGCCACATCCGATACCTCATGCCTCGTGGGCTATGCATCGGCCCTGAAGCGTGTGGCTGTGAAGATGAACAAGATATGCAACGACCTGCGACTTCTCGCCAGCGGTCCCCGCTGCGGCTTAGGCGAATTCAATCTCCCCGCCAAGCAACCCGGTTCGTCAATCATGCCTGGCAAGGTCAACCCCGTTATCCCCGAGGTAATGAACCAGATCTGCTACAAGGTGATAGGCAACGAACTTTGCGTAACCATGGCCGGCGACGCAGCCCAGATGGAGCTCAACGCCATGGAGCCCGTTATGGCACAGTGCGACTTCGAGTCGATTGACCTCATGCTCAACGGCTTCGAAACCATGCGTGCAAACTGCATCAACGGCATCACTGCAAACGTTGAGAAATGCGAGAAGAACGTGCGCGAGTCTATCTCTATCGTAACCGCCCTCAACCCCGTAATCGGATACAAGAACTCGACCAAGATTGCAAAAGAGGCTCTCAAGACCGGTCGTCCGGTATATGACCTCGTACTTGAGCACGGCATTCTCTCGAAGAAAGATCTCGACACCATACTTGCTCCCGAAAACATGATCAAGCCCGTGAAGCTCGACATCAAGCCTCTCAAACAGCTTTGATAATTAAAGATTTATAATAATAATACACGACGTCTCGGCCATTTGACCGGGACGTTTTTTCATCCTTGAAACTCCGGCACCCGCACCGAGAGCAGACGGTTTTCTGTCTGCCGAGCAAAAAACGTTTCATATCGCATGTCATTGCCGTTGTCTGATTTGTAGATGAATTTGGCATTTGATAATAATTAGAGACGAGGGTAGTAACTTTCCACTTTCAGCGACGGTAAGCAGGCCTTGACTTTCCGCCACTTTATGAACAGGAAAGTAGGAAAGTAGGAATGTGGACGGCGATGGAAATTTGAGCCGGAGGTAAACACTTTCCACTTTCAGAGTTGCGAAGCAGGCCCATACTTTCCGGCACTGCACGCGTGTGAGAGTGGAAAGTGGCAAAGAACGACAAATAAGATATAAACAGAACAGGCCGACGAGGTGAATCGCCGACCCTATGCTGATTATAAAAAATTTCTCAGTTTATTTGATGCCGAGTTTGGTTTTGACAGCGGCGGTGACATCGGTTACGGTCGAGCCGGTGTAGAGAAGGAATGTGGGCTCGTTGGGGAAGATGAAGGTGTAGCCGCCTTCCTGACCTACTACCTTGACAGCCTCGTTGAATTTCTGCTGAACGGGAGCGATAAGCTGCTCCTGCTGACGGTTAAGGTCCTGTGAAGCGGTCTGACGGAACTGGTTGAGCTTTGCCTCGGCTTCCTGGGCCTCTTTAGCGCGGCGGTCCTTGATGCTCTGGGGGGTTGTGGTGTCGTCCATCACAGCCTGGAATTCTGCATAAAGCTTGTCGAGCTGTTCTTTGAGCTTATCAAACTCTTCCTGATATTTTTTGCCTGCCTCTTCGAGCTGGGCCTGGGCGGTTGCGTATTCGGGCATTGCGGTGATAACAGTCTGAACGTCTACGACGCCGAATTTTCCCTGGGCGAAGGCCGAAACGGGAAGGATGATGGCAAGTGCCAGTAAGATTTTCTTAATCATAATGATTAGTTGGTTGGGTAATTTTTGAGTTTAAATATTTCTTGTTTTAGATTATGCAAATTTAATGAAAAATCGCGACTCAGACAAGCGCCCGAACAATAAAGCGGCTTAAATCGCATTACTTGGCGTAACCGAGCTTGTTGAGGACATCGTTGCTGACGTCGATGCGCGGCGAGGCGAAGACAATCTCCGAAGAAGAAGCTCGGTCGAAGATGGTCTGATAGCCACGTTCCTCGGCTACTTTCTTTATGGCGTTGTAGACATCGTCCTGCACGGGTTTGAGGAGGGTCTGGCGTTTCTGATAGAGCTCGCCTTCGGGGCCGAAATATTTATAACGGAGCTCGGTGGCCGCTTTTTCCTTAGCCACGATTTCCTCTTCGCGTGCCTTGGCCTGCTCCTCTGTGAGGAAAACCTTGTCGGCGAGATAGCTCTGATACATCTTCTCGGCTTCCTTTGAAACGGCCTCGACTTCCTTCTGCCAGCGCTGCGAGAGCTGGTTGAGCTGCTCGTGTGCCATCTCGTAGGCGGGTACGTTGCTGAGGATATATTCCATGTCGACCAGGGCGAACTTCTGGGCCTTCATGCCGAGAGCGCCGCCGATGATAATCACCGCGAGGGTGAATATTTTTCTGATATTTGCTTTCATTGTAAGGTAAATTGAGGTTTGGTTAGTTCACATGTCAATATATAAGACATCTGAAAGGGAGGAAAGTTTAGGAGCGGGTCATCAGAATTCCTGACCGAGGATGAAGTGGAAGTGGCTGCCGCCTTTCTCGTTGAAGACCTTAT
>CAYZFL010000177.1:0-4014 GCA_964477785.1 uncultured Bacteroides sp. | reverse complement strand
CAGGTGCGCATCAACGGTCTCGACGGCCACTACTCGCAGATACTCATGAACTCGCGCCCCGTATTCTCGGCACTCGCGGGCGTGTACGGTCTGGAGCAGATACCGGCCAACATGATTGACCGCATAGAGGTGATGCGCGGAGGAGGTTCGGCCCTCTTCGGCTCGTCGGCCATAGGCGGCACAGTCAACATCATCACCAAAGACCCGCAGGGCAACTATGCCGAAGCCTCTCACAATCTCACCTCGATAGGCATAGGTTCGAAACTCGACAACAACACCACTTTCAATGCCTCCGTCACGGGCCACAACAACAAGATAGGCCTCACGCTCTACGGGCAGAACCGCATCCGCGACGGCTATGACCACGACGGCGACGGATTTACCGAGATACCCAAGCTCAGAAGCAACACCTTAGGCCTGCGTACAAACATGTATATAACCGACGATATGAAGCTGACGGGCGAATATCACGGCACACATGAGTTCCGCCGCGGCGGCGACCAGCTCGACCTGCCGCCACACCAGTCGATGGTAACCGAGCAGGTAGAGCATTACAACAACGGAGGCGAGCTGAGCTATGACCTGTGGAACTCGGCCCACGACAGTCATCTCAACGTATTCACGGCTCTGCAGAGCATACGCCGTCAGAGCTATTACGGCAGCGAAATGGACCCCAACGCCTACGGACGCACCAACGACATGACCGTCACGGCCGGAAGCCAGTGGACAAGGGCCATAAAGCATCTGCTCTTCATGCCCTCGGAGTTTGTGGCAGGTCTGGAATACAGCCACAACTATCTGCATGACGTGACGATAGGCTACAACCACGATACAAAACAGACCGTAAACATCTATAGCGGCTACCTCCAGAACGAATGGCGCGACGACAAATGGGGCTTTCTGGTGGGCGCCCGCATCGACAAGCACTCGATGATTCACAACGCGATAATATCGCCGCGAGTAAACATACGTTTCAATCCGTCGCCCAAAGCCAATTTCCGACTGAGTTATTCCACCGGCTTCCGTTCGCCTCAGGCCTACGACGAGGATTTCCATATCGCCATTGTAGGCGGCGAGCGCATAGTCACGGTACTTGCTCCCAATCTGAAGCAGGAAAGCAGCAATTCGTTCAGTGGCTCCGCCGATCTCTACCACAACTTCGGCAACGTGCAGGCCAACCTCATGATCGAGGGCTTCTACACAGACCTGAGAGATGTATTCGCACTGCGTCTGCTGGAAGAGACCGACGCCGAGGGCAATGCCGTGCAGGAACGCTACAACGGCGGAGGCGCAACGGTGGGCGGCATAAACGTGGAGGGACGCGTGGCATGGCCCTCATGGCAGATCCAGGCCGGCGTGACCTGGCAGAGAAGCCGCTACAAACAGCCGGAATACTGGAGCGAAAACCACGATGTGAAGCCTGTGAGGAAAATGTTCCGCACACCCGACGTCTACGGTTTCATGACAGCAAGCGTGAAGTTTCTCAAAAGCTTCCAGGCATCGGTTTCCGGCACCTTCACCGGGCCAATGCCGGTGCAGCATATTGCAGGATCGGGCACAAAGGTCGATACTGTGGTTGATACGCCTTCATTCTTCGACCTGGGCGCCAAAGTGACCTACGAGGTGAAGATATACCGCACGGCCTGCCTTGAGTTCAGCCTGGGCATGACCAACATATTCGACAGCTATCAGAAAGACTTCGACAAGGGCTATCTGCGCGACTCGGGCTATATCTACGGCCCCATGCTGCCCCACAGCCTCACGGCAGGGCTGAAGCTGCACATCTGACACATATCCGGCGTTTTCCTATAATTCGGCTGAAAAAAGAAGAATAATACGGCATTATCAATAAAATTGATTATATTTGCAGGTGCTGACCCACAAAACCAACGTTTTGTAGGCCGGCACCTTAATTTAATTTGTCACTTATAAAATGCCTGTATTGAAAAAGATCATTTCCACCCTCATTTTATTGCTGCTTTTGCCGACAGCCGCTTATGCCTCCGACGACAACATCCATATCGCCGAGCGCGACATTGTCTGTGAGCTGACAGCCCGTGACGGCAGGATAACTCGCGGCAATGTGACGCAGACTTACCGGATGGGAGCCCGGCGCGTGGCTGCCACCGGCGTTGTCGCCGCATTTTACAACCAGAACGCCAAAGTGGAGCATGCCAGTGCCGACGGAGGCGAGCCGCAATACAGAGCCTGCGAGGACGAAGACATATTCTACTCCGGCTCGCGGGTGTACCTGCTGCCGGTGGAAGTGAAGCCTGGCAAGCTGTCTAAGGCTAAATTCGAGATTTCCTATGCCAGACCGGAATACTTCGGCGATATTCTTTTGCCGTCCCGGTTCTATGACACTGACAAGCTGCGGCTGACAGTGAAAATCCCTGCCGAAGCGGCAAACCGTGTGAAGGTAGATGTACTTAACGGCACCGGGAAAGAGCGTGTAGACAAGACTACCGATGCAAAAGGCAATGTTACGGTCACAGTCACGGCCGACAGCCTGAAAACCGTCGAATATGAACCGATGATGCCCGAGCCTGTCAGCTTCCTGCCCATTGTGCGCATCAATGCAGCGTTTGCCGATCTGGGCGAACTATATTCCTTTCTACGGCCTTTGCTCGAGGATGCATCGGCCATTGACCCCTCGGTCGCCGACCTTGCCAAAAGCATTGCCTCCGAAGCCGGTGAATCGACTCAGGACCGCATCGACGCAGTGGCACACTGGGTGCGCGACAATATACGCTATGTGGCAATTGAACACGGAGAGATGGCACACCGGCCCGACTCGGCTGCGGCAGTGCTCAGAAAACGCTACGGCGACTGCAAGGGCAGCGCCAATCTGATATGCGCCATGCTCCGCTCGCTCAATATCGACGCGCGGCATGTGTGGACAGGTACCAGAGGAGGCGTTGCGGCGCCATTCAGCAAAAGTCCCGACCTGGGCGCGGCAAACCACATGATTGCAGCAGCATTCACGGGCGACAGCATCATTTATCTCGACGGAACGGTGACATGCGCGCCGCGCGGTTACATTCCATCGTCGATTGCCGGGCAGGAGTGTATGATAGAAAACGGCGATTCATACATACTCACCAAGGTGGGTGATGCCTACCCTGAGAGAAGCATACTCAGACAGACCGGACGCCTCTCGGCCGACGGTACGCAGCTCAGCGGCAAGATGAGATACAATTTGGGCGGCACATGGCGAGCAATGGTGGAGTCGGCGGTGGCATCGGTGCCGGCAACCCACCGGCCACGGATTCTTGAAACGATATTGTCTAACGGACGTAAGAGCGTAAGCGTCGACAGCGCCGCGTTGATTTCCCAACCTACCTTCCGCGCCGACTCTTCTGTGATTGAGGCCCGGATAACCGACAGCGAGGGCGTGAAGGCAGTAGCCAGCGGCTCTAAACTATATGTGATGCCGCGACTTATGCGCATGTCTCTTCCCGACAAGGTAGATACCCGACGGCATTTTCCGATCGACTGCCACAGCTATTACCCCCTTGAGGCCGATGTGCTGATTGATATACCCGAAGGATATAAGGCCTCAGGACTGCCTCGGACGGCTAACGTCGACAATCCCTGGTTCGAGGGTCGTGTATGCTATGAAGCGGCAGGAGACAAGGCGGTGAGATGCTCGGCATATCTTTACCGCAGACGCGCGGAAGCCTCACCTCTCGAGGCCAAGGCATGGAACAATGCCGTAAAAGAAGTTGAAAAAGCCTCCAATACCGCTCTCGTCCTCACAAAAGAGACAGAACCGACCACGGAATAAATACATAATGATTTAAAATGACAATTAAAATTTGTATTAATAAAAAATAATTAAAAAAAAATGGCAATCATCAAAATAATTGCTAAATTTGCTGAAATCATAAAAATAACTCATACGTTAATAAATTTCGTTTCATTTCCACAGAAAAAGTCACATTATTAACATGAAGTTTAGAAATATTGTCATATTATTGCTTCCGGTGCTGTTGGGCTCTTTGTACCCATCCG
>CAYZFL010000176.1:0-4108 GCA_964477785.1 uncultured Bacteroides sp. | reverse complement strand
TGTATCCAAATTTCAATTCTTCTCCTGCGCCATAAATGTTAACCTTATTCTTAAACGAATCCCCTCTGTTCTCACTGAAGAAATCTAGGGAAGATACGTAGGTCAGCCGTGTTGTGTTCTCAAAAAAGAACCTTCTCATATTTCCGAAATCCAAATGTAATTGCTGCACGGCATTCAAGCTCCAGTTGCCGTTTACATTCTGCATCCATGAAGTCTTGGCTCCGTTTTCAGTATTATAATCATATCCGACCGAAAGCAGATTCCTGTATATATTGGAACTCAACATGTAGGTTTGCTCGACATTTCCTTTATTATTACGGCCATTCATTCTCCATCTGAATTGATGTACCATTGAATTTTTTAAATTAGGATTACCTACAAAGACATTTATCGGATTGCGCCTATCGATTATATCAATCATATTTACAAGGTTAGGAGATTTGGGTGTAAGCCAATAATGGAAGCTTCCCTTATAGTTTCCTGATTTGCTCATAGGAAATCTTACTTCGAGTTCCATATTCCCCGGCCGCAGTTTAGTACGACTGAGAAGATAATGGTTGTTGTCGCGAAAATAATCTATGTGCTGCCTTTCGATGCTGACATCTGCTTTAATTTGTAAACCAATCTTTTCCGACCTCCACTGCAAATTTGGCGACAATGTATGCAAATTGTTAGTCTGGTGGTCTAAATAGCTCAATGATGGATCGAATGTAGAAAAGTATTCATTGTAAGAAGGGAGGAAACCTATTTCATTTTCTCCAATGCCCGGATATAGTTGATCCAGCCTATATAAATCTGAGGTCGTTTTCATTTCATTGTGAGAATATTCATAGTTTATGTCAACAGCGAGATTTCGTGTGGGCATTGCCGAATACCCTACAGATATCTTAACGTTATAATTATAGTCAGGATGGTCCTTGATATATCTATCAGACGCCTCGGTAAATGCGGGACTATTATCCAAATTAATTCCGAATTGATTGAATCTGTCATTACTAATTCGGGAATAACTACCTGATATGAGATATGAAAGGCCTTGCATCAAGCCAGTTTTCAACCGAAAACGTCCTTTAGACCATAACATCGCATTTAGGTTATGTCCGTTGTCAAGTTGCTCGCGCAGTTCCCTGTTAAGCAAAGACTCTACCGCCGAAACATGCGATCCGTCAAATAGGTTTTGAATCATCTCGGATGTAACATTCTGAAGCTCAGTGCTAAATACTGCTTTTCTCAATGAACATGTGAGACGCGACTTATTGTAATCAAATGACGGATGAACCTCGATATAGTGCCATTGCCCCATGGTTTTAAATAGATGGTTTGTTGAGATTTTAAAATCCCTCTTTATTTTTGAAGAAAACTCACGTCCGAAAGTATTTCCTGATGGAAGAAAATTAGTAGTATAAGTGCGGGAACCATCATCAAGAGCTGTGCGGTTGATAACCACATCGCCATTAAATTGCCAGCCTGACTTTTTATTTTCAACATTATATTCCATTCCTCCCATATACTTCTTAAGAATTCCTGATGGTATGCCGTCCGGGGTGAATGAATTTTCCATGCCAGGCTTTCTTGTCTCATTCATATTGTTGATATTCCCTATCAACGACAATCTCGCATGATCTGAATTCCACATGGTGAAAAGTCTGCCGAGATAACGATTTTCAGTTCCATAGCCACCTTCCAAGTTACCCATATAATTATGATGGTAATCCTTCTTAAGTTTCACATCCATAGTTAGAACCTTCTTGCCATAACCCTCGCCAAGCAGTTTGTCGATATCCTCTTGGCGTTCATATACCTCTATGTTTTTTACGGTATATGCGGCAAGATTTTTGAGCATCAGTTCCTGTTTGCCTTTGAAGAAATCTTTGCCGTCGAGAAGAAGACTCTCTACAAATTGTCCGTTGACAAGAATCTGTCCATTCTCTTTAAGTTCCACTCCGGGCAATTGACGTATTATGTCATCAAGCATGCTGCCCTCCGCCATTACAAAAGCATCGGCATTATAAACTATAGTGTCGCCACGATGATAGAATTTAACCTTAGAGGCCAGCACCTCAACTTCCTTAAGCTCCTTTGCCTTTCTTTCGAGAAGAATATTTCCCAGAATCAAAACGAACTGCCTGGAATCGAGCGAAGTTCCATCAATTTCCGTAATACTGTCCTCATAACCGGGACAAGACAATATCAATTGATAATGTCCTTGGAATGGAATATTATTTATCCTGAAAGAAGAAGTTTTGACAGTACGCCCCTGTTCCTCCCATTGTTGTGTAGCTTCACCACTTTTGACCACAGAATCTGTGCGTACGTCTATCAACTTGTATTCAGCGCCAAATAGCTCAATCTCACTTGACTTATCCAATACGCCATTAACAACGAGATCAAACATATTTTGATCATTTTCCGAAGGAGATTGGGCACACACAACGATTCTTGCAACTAGAACCAATGTGAATAAACACACCAGCCTGAAATAATTAAGTTTAGTCATGATAATGGGTTTATATTTAACTTGCTAAGATTCTTTATGAATGAAGAATTATGGAAACTTTAGAATAATGATTCAGGTATGTCGATGCCTACTTCAATTGACTTAGTCTCGAGCAATGTTATATTCTTCCCTTCCGGCAATGAGATTATTGCCGAAGCTTTGACCAGTCGTTTGCTATCCTTTTGAAAATCTCCGTAATGGGTTATATTCTCCTTGCGATTCTTTATCCTAATCATATTGCCTTCTGTAGAGAATTCGGATGTGCTCTTTAAATCATCCGGAAATGTTTTCAGGCTGAAAAGTTCGATAAGTTTACTTCCAAATGTAGTGGAATACTTATCGACTATATGGTTGTCTTGAAGGTGTATATAGTCGCAGCTATTGAACACAATTGAATTCTTTTCGGTGTCTTGCCAGTCGATACGCATATTTACCTTGCCATCTTTACGCAAAAGATATAGCGTACCATTGATAACATTTCCAGAAGGATCTGGACTATATATTTCTTCCGCGGAAGTCTTTACTCCTCTCCATACAAATTCAACCTTTATGCTTTCAGCGTTTGATAGAGTAGTTAACGCTGAGTTAACTATCTCTGTCGCTGAAACCGGATGTACTGATTTAATGGCAATTATGAGCACGACAACAAACATTGCCGCTATGCCGCTGAAGGCCCATAATTTGCTTACAAGCCGTTTGCGTGGCTTTGCGAATGAAAACTCACATTTCCTTTGGAATTTTGGAGTAAGCAGTTCGACAACGTTCTCAAATTCCAGGTATTCTTTTCTGTCTTCTTGCATATTCATGATTATAATAGATTATATTTCTTCAGACTTTTGCGTATTTTATCAATGCCATAGCGGTATCTCGCCTTTGCAGTAGGTAACGGAACATCCATTATGTCTGCGATTTCTTGAAAAGACAGATCGCTATGATGTCTTAATCTTATTACTTCCGATTGTTCTATTGGGAGAATACTGAGCAAGCGGTTAATCATCGTGAACTCTTCTTCAAAATTTTCCGGCTGTAAATCGCCAATGTCAAAAGAACTCATATTATCATTGTTCAGGGGTTCGACACTTGCTTTGGTTCTCATTACATCGGTACATTCATTGCAGATAATTCGATAAAGATATGCCCTTTTGTTTGCTATATCACTGAAATGATTCGGATTTTCAAGAATCTTGACGTAAAGATTTTGAAGTACATCTTCAACATCTCTTATATTGTGCAGTCTATAGCTTGCGTACTGAAAAAGTTTCTCTTTTTCAGCCTCAAGAATCTCGAACATGAGAAGTGCCGTTTTTGCCATTTGAAAAAATATTTACATTTATAAGACGAAGGAAACCCCAAAAAGATGTAAGGGTATATAAAATTTTTGTGAACTAACAAATAAATCAACAACTCCTAATCTTAGAAACTATAAATGGGGGTGTTACCTAAAGGGTTTTTGTGGTGAGGTCACAACGTTTTAGAGCCCCAGACACAGTAAAAGTCTGTTGGAGTTTATTGTATTGAGAAGGTCTGTCGGAGCGAGTCTGTTTTTTCAAACCTGTCGAAATCGAAATAATCAAACAGCAAATCCTGCAGGTTGAGGTGGAATAGTGGGTG
>CAYZFL010000175.1:3248-4192 GCA_964477785.1 uncultured Bacteroides sp. | reverse complement strand
GCAAGAATCAGCCCTATTTTTCTAATCTTCCCTAAAGTTTAGCGGACAGTAATAATTCGAAATATTCCCTGAAGTCCTTCCTCGCGGAATAAGTTTCAAGTATTAGCTCTCTCAGCTGATCGGCGTTTAGCGACTGCAGTTCTTTTTTCAGAGTTGTCTTTGACATGGAATCTATAAAATATTAAAGGACGCAAATCACAATGAATCTGCGTCCTTTATTTAACGTAAAATTATGTCTTATATTATATTGAGCCGTCTAACCTGATAGGTTGTATTGTATTCTTCGGCTCTCATTTTTCAGCTTAATGGCTTATGCCTTTGCTTCAGCTTCGGAAGCGGACTCCTCTTTGGCGGTCGATTCGGCTGCCTGCTTTCCGGGGACTTCGGGCTTCAGCCACTTGTCAAACCAGCGGAAGAAGAGTCTCTGCCAGAGTGCTGCGTTCTGAGGCTTGAGGATCCAGTGGTTTTCGTCGGGATATATTACCATCTCGGCGGGGATGCCTCTGAGTTTGGCGGCGTTGAATGCCATCATGCCCTGCGATGCGAGTATGCGGTAGTCGAGCTCACCGTGGCTTATCATGATGGGGCAGGTCCATTTGTCAACGAAGAGATGGGGTGAGTTGTTGAAGGTGCGCTGGGCTACGGCATTGTCCTTTTCCCAATATGCGCCGCCCATATCCCAGTTGGCAAACCACATTTCCTCGGTCTCGAGATACTGAGCCTGCATGTTGAAGATACCGGCGTGAGCCAGCAGGCAGGCGAAGCGGCCTTCATGATGTCCGGCAAGCCAGTAAATCGAGAAACCGCCGTAGCTTGCGCCCGTGGCACCCATGCGGGCCGGGTCGATAAAGGGCTCTTTCTTCATATAATCGGCCGCTGCAAGATAGTCTTTCATGTTCTGGCCGGGATAGTCTTTGGATATCTGCTCGAGCCATTCCTGTCCG
>CAYZFL010000175.1:0-3238 GCA_964477785.1 uncultured Bacteroides sp. | reverse complement strand
GTATCATGATGTAGCCGTGTGAGGCCATGAGTGAGATGTTCCAGCGATAGCTCCAGAACTGGCTTACTGCCGATTGAGGTCCGCCCTGGCAGTAAAGTATCGAAGGATACTGTTTGGCCGGGTCAAAGCCTTGCGGGTAAACTACCCATGTGAGCATTTCCTTGCCGTCGCTTGTGGGCACCATGCGCTTTTCAACTTTAGGCATTTCTATCTGCGAGAAGATGTCTTTGTTCACGTCGGTGAGGTCCTTGATTTCCTTTGCTCCCATGATCACTTTGACGACTTCGTTGGGACGGATCATCGAGTGACGCATAGTTACCACGGTGTTTTCATCAACGGGCGAGAGCGAGGTGAAGTCACAGAGATCTTCTGCAACGGTGGTCACTTCGCCTGATGCGGCATCAATTGAGAATACCGGAGCCACACCCTGATGATAAGCTATGAACCAAAGGCTGCGTCCGTTGGGATTCCATGCAAATTCTTCGATTGTGTAGTCCCATCCTGTCTTGGCGGTAAGGTCGGTCTTTTCGCCGGTGGCCATGTCGAGGATGAAGAGACGGTTCTGGTCTGCCTCATAGCCGTCGCGTTCCATGCTAAGCCAAGCTAATTTGGTGCCGTCGGGCGAGAATGCGGGTGCCGTATCATAGCCCATCATGCCTTCGGTAAGATTCTTGGTTGTCTTGCTCTCGATATCGTAAAGATAGAGGTCGGAATTGGTGGATATGGCATACTTCAGGCCTGTTTTCTTGCGTGATACGTATACGAGCTTTTTGCCGTCTTTTGACCAGGTGAACGATTCAGCTCCGCCGAATGGCTTCATGGGTGCTTCGTAAGGTTCGTCCTGCATTATGTCGGCGAGGTCTGTCACTTTCTGGCCGTCGAATTTGCCAACAAAGGGGTGGGGAACTTCAGTTACCCATTCATCCCAGTGCTTGTACATGAGGTCGTCGATGACGCGACCGGTCGCCTTGGGAAGATCGGGATACAGATCTTTGGCATCGCGGGTATATTTCACACTGCCTATCACTATGATGTTAGCCTCGTCGGGCGAGAGTTTGAAGCCCGCGATGCCGTTTTCAACTGAGGTTGCCTGCACGCGGTCGCTACCGTCGGCAGCGGCCGTCCAAAGCTGTGCATTGCCATTGTCATCAGGATAAATAAAGGCGATACGTTTTCCGTCTTTAAGCCACACAGCTCCTGATTCTGACTTTGGGGTACGGGTAATGCGGGTAGGTTCGCCGCCGTCGACGCTCACCACATACAGGTCGTTGTTTGACTTGTTCTGCTCCAGGCTTTCATAGGAAATGCCGAAGAGCACTGATTTGCCGTCGGGTGAAACCTGCGGCGAGGTTACGCGGCCGAGAGCCTGCAGGGCTGCTTCGTCGAATACGCCGCTCTGAGTCTTAAACTCGGGCTTGTCGATGACGCCGTCATCTTCCTTTGGGGCCGGGGCGCAGGAAGTAAAGCCTCCCAGTAATGCCGCTCCGGCGCCAAGGGCCAGGGGTAACATGAAATTTTTCATTCCTTTTAAGGTTAATAGTGGTTGATATCTAAATTCTTATTGGTAAGCACCGGAATTATTATAGCAGAAGATACCTACTCAGCTCTTTTTCTTTCCCTGAGCTTACTTGTTTAAAATACTAAGTCGAATTATGGCAAAATTAGTGAAATTTTTGTAATTTCGCGGTTAATATATGGAAGAAAAACTCAAAATCATAGATTATAAGGGAGTAGAGGTACTCCGCAAAGAGTATGTTGTGCTCAAAAACGTTAATCTTAGCGTCAGAGCCGGCGAACTTATTTACCTCATCGGCAAAGTGGGCGCCGGTAAAAGCAGCCTGCTTAAGACTATGTATGTGGAGGTGCCTGTTGAAGCCGCCGAAAGAGCCGAGGTGCTCGGTTATGATCTTACCGCCATCAAGAGAAAAGAAATTCCTTTCCTCAGAAGAAAAATCGGCATCGTGTTCCAGGATTTCAGGCTCCTCACCGACCGCAATGTCCACGACAATCTTGAGTTTGTCCTTAAGGCTACCGGATGGAAAACCAAACATGATATCGAGGACCATATAATAGAGGTGTTGCGTGGAGTAGGGATGGAGACGAAAGCATACAAAATGCCCCACGAACTTTCTGGTGGTGAGCAGCAGCGCGTGGTTATCGCAAGAGCGATGCTCAATAGTCCCGACCTCCTTCTCGCAGATGAGCCTACGGGTAATCTTGATCCGGAATCAGGCGAAAGCGTGATGGCTCGCCTGGCTGAAATTGCGCTCTCGGGTAAAGCTGTCATTGTGGCCACTCATAACCTTTCCCTTATTGAAAAATTTCCGGGCCGCATAATCGAGTGCGTCGATAAGCAACTCAAAGGCGGCGAAGAATTTTAAGAGACGAGACATTGAGTCGTCATCAAGAAAGAATAAAGGCGAGTTATCCACTCGCCTTAAATTTTTTATTGTATTGTATTTTTATGCCGGTATGAAGGTCTCATAACTATTGTCGCTATAAAATACCATGATTGATGTGACCTTACGGCTTTTTGAATCCTGAGGTAGTCTGTTAGGAGCCTGCTGTTGCCAGCCGGAGGGGTTAAATGGGATTGAAGCTCTTCCTGATGAATTCTGCATACCAATTTCGTTAGGCACGTTTTTATCGAGTTCTCGTTCTACTTCATGAATATCGGCTTCCTGAGTATTTGAACCGGAATTTGAGAATGAAATCTTCTTTTTGTCCTCTTCAGAGCGGTTATCAGTCTTGGATTTATTATTTGAACTATTTTCCATCGTCATTGATGAAAAGGAAAATAAATCTGTAACCGGCTCTTCATCAGAATTTTCATTGAGAGATAAAGCTTCGATTTTAATATTTTCAGGCTCTGACGTTTCAATATTTGGAATTACTCCCGGCTCTCCATCGCCAAAAAGCAACCAGGAGATATTCATATCGGGAAAAGCGTTGTGGATTTTAGATATTATTTCATTGTTGATTGTTTTGTTGCGTCCGTTCAGAATCTGAGAAAGGGTAGGGCGCGGTATACCTGCTTTGTCGGCAAACTGGGTGCTCGTTATGCCAGCCAAAACCATATATTCTTTAAGTCTTACAACAAAATCCATATAATCAGCGTGTTAACAATGAAATATACATTTTTAAATTTGTAAAATTCAATCGTATATTCGGTAAAATTTCACTTTGCAAATGTAAAAATAAAATTGTAAATAGCAAAATTTTTACGATGGAAACTGTA
>CAYZFL010000174.1:1450-4259 GCA_964477785.1 uncultured Bacteroides sp. | reverse complement strand
CCGTTCCACGTGGCAGAGCAGTTTACCGGTCTTCCCGGTGTGATGGTGCCCCTGAGCGAGACTATCCGCGGCTTCAAGATGATTCTCAACGGCGAAATGGACCAGTATCCCGAGCAGGCCTTCATGAACGTGGGCACAATCGACGATGCTATCGAGAAGGGAAAGAAACTCCTCGCCGAAGTTAAATAATCAAAGGAGATTAGAATTTAAATAATCTTTAAGAAAGATTTTAAGCATAATAATCTTTACCGAAGATTTAAAATGAAACTGAGAATAATTTCAACCAAAGAGATAGTATATGACGGAGAAGTGGGAATCGTGACCCTTCCGGGAACGATGGGCGCCTTCACGGTGCTCGACCATCATGCCTCATTAATCTCAACGCTCGTTGGAGGCCGTATAATCTATGGCACGAAAGCCACCGAAGCCTCGGAAGGCGACCAGCACGAGATGGAAATCAAGGGCGGCATAGCCGACATCGACAATGCCACAAACACTGTCAATGTCTGCGTCTTCTGATATCGGAGACAACGAAGCGAACAGAAAGAAAATTCTCAGAAATAACCAATAAATACAGACCCAAAAGGCATGAAGCAAATTCTGGCAATCATATCGGCAATAATGTTCCTCGCGGCAACGGGAACGCGTCTGTCGGCGGCTCCCGAGGATAACCGCGACACTACCATGGCCGCCCAGGTAGCAGAAGTAAAGGCCGATGCCAAGCAGGAGGAATCAGGCAAAATCAACCCCAAGGAAATCATATTCGAGCACTTAGGTGACGGTTATGGCTGGGAAGTGCCGTTCAACCACCATGTGCGCATGCCTCTGCCGATAATCGTGTTCGGTTCCGACGGTCTGCATATCTTCTCGTCTTCCCGTGTAGACCACGGTCAGACATATAAAGACGGCGATTGCTATTTTAAAATCGCCGGCAAAGACAGTAAATATCACGGCAAGATTGTAGAAATCAAGGACGGCAAGGAAAGCAAACCTGTTGACATCTCAATCACAAAGAATGTCTGCGCGATTCTCATCTCAGTGCTCATTGTGCTGATAATGATGTTCAGTCTCAAAGGCTTCTACAAGCGCAAAGGCTACAAGGCGCCCCGCAAAGGCATGGGAGCAATCGAGGCACTTCTCGTGTTTATCTACGACTCGGTAGTGAAAGAGACCCTTAAGGACAAGGCACCGAAATTCGCACCTTATCTTCTCACGGTTTTCTTCCTCATCTTCGTGATGAATATCATGGGTCTGATAGTGGTATTCCCCGGCGGTGCAAACCTCACCGGTAATATAGCCGTGACGCTCGTTCTCGCAGTGCTTACATTCCTTGTGACCAACCTTTTAGGAAACAAGCATTATTGGAAGGAAATATTCTGGCCAGATGTACCCCTCTGGCTCAAGTTCCCTCTTCCCATTATGCCGGCCATCGAGATATTCGGTATGTTCACCAAACCGGCGGCACTTACCGTGCGACTTTTCGCCAACATGATGGGCGGTCACATGATAGTGCTTGTGCTCACGCTGCTCATCTTTATCTTCGCTGCCTTCAACCCCATAGCAGGTGGCGGAACGGTAGTAATCTCGATACTTTTCTCGGTGTTCATGTTGCTTATTGATGTGCTTGTAAGCTTCATCCAGGCATACGTGTTCACGATGCTTTCGACAATTTTCATCTCGCTGGCGCAGCAGAAAGAAGAGGAACATAAAGAAAAGGACGAAAAGAAAAAAGAGGTAGCAGAAAAAGCAACGGAGAGAGCAACTCCGGCATTAGCTTCAAAAGCAACCAAGTAATTAAAAATCAGAAAACAATAAACATTAATTCAATAACCATAAAAATTTAAGATTATGTTAGGACTTTTAAACGAATTCTCAATTTTCACCGGTCTCGGAGCAAGTCTCGGCGCAGCAATCGCAGCAATCGGCGCAGGTATCGGTATAGGTAAAATCGGTGCCTCCGCAATGGAAGCCATCGCCCGTCAGCCGGAAGCAGCCGGTGATATCCGAAGCAGCATGATTGTGATTGCAGCCCTTGTTGAAGGTGTGGCACTTTTCGCCGTAATCGTCTGCGTACTCGCACTCTTCGTATAATCAATCCAAAGCCAACTGGAAATGGATCTATTCACGCCTGATTTCGGTCTGATATTCTGGATGTTTATCGCCTTCGTGATACTCTTCCTCATACTGTGGAAGTTCGCGTGGCCAGCCATCCTCAAGACCGTAGACAAACGCGCCGAGACAATCGACCAGGGCGTGGAATATGCCAAAAATGCCCGGATTCAGCTCGACAACGCCAAGGAAACCGCGCAACAATACATCACCGAAGCCCGCAAACAGCAGGCCGATATGCTTCGTGAAGCCGACCGTCTGAAAACCCAGATGATCGAAGAGGCAAAATCGGCAGCCCAGACCGAGGCACAGAAAGTGATGGACAATGCCAAAATCCAAATCGAACAACAGCAGAAACAGGCTCAGTTGCAGTTCCGCGACCAAGTCAGCGATTTCGCTCTTAAAATCGCTGGACAGGTGGTGAGAAAAAATCTTGCCTCCGACAAAGAGCAGACCCAACTGGTCGACAGTCTTCTTGACCAATTAGAAAAACAAGAAAAATAAACTCATCCATGACGGCACCGTGCCACGGAGCCGCACAAGAGAACTAAGAATACAAACAATCCCAAGCGATGAATGAAGGCTTAATACCAAATAGATATGCCAAGGCGCTATACAAGGTAAGCGAGGAACGACATGATTCCGAGCAAATCTACAGGCTTATGGATGTGCTCAACCGCACATTTGCCTCTACGCCCCA
>CAYZFL010000174.1:0-1440 GCA_964477785.1 uncultured Bacteroides sp. | reverse complement strand
CCAGCTGCAGCGTGCTGTGGCCAATCCTTTTGTTGCCGACGGCGATAAGTTAAGCCTGATACTCACAGCGGCCGGTCAGCCCAAGGATGCCTGCGATACTTCTTCAAAAGCAAATGCATCGGCAACCGACGGCAAAGACATAACCGCCGGAGAAGAAGCAGCGGAAGCCAAGGCTGGCTGCGGCACATTCACCGATTTTGTAAAACTTCTTGAGAAGAACCGAAGGATAGACATTATCTGGCACGCCGCACAGGCCTATCTTGCCATATATCGCAGCGAGCGCCGTATCCGCAAGGTGACGGTGACTTCGGCCACACCTCTCGAGGATAGCCTAAGGGAACGTATTCTCAGGATTGTAAGGAAAGAAACCGGGGACGACACTCTCGAAACCAGTTTTGAAACTAATCCTTCTCTGATAGGCGGATTCACGGTGGATATCGACAACCGAAGGCTTGACTCTTCGCTCTCAAACGAACTGAAGCAACTGAGGCTTAACCTCATCGGTCAAAGGTAATGAAATCCGGTACAGACCGTCAATATGAATTTGAAATTATATCACATCTCCAGCAATAAAGCCAAAAAATGATAAATCCCAGCGAGATATCTGAAGTATTGAAACAAGAGCTTCAAAACGTCAACAACAAGGTATCGTTTGAAGAAGTAGGCAGTGTGCTTGAAGTCGGCGACGGCGTTGCCCACGTTTACGGTCTTGACAACGTATGCGCCAACGAACTCGTAGAGTTTGAAAACGGCGTGAAGGGCGTGGCCCTTAACCTTGAGGAAAGCAACGTCGGCGTAATTCTGCTAAACAATGTAGACAAAGTCACTGAGGGCATGAAGGTTAAACGCACGGGAGAAATCGCCTCCATTCCGGTAGGCGAAGGCTTGCTCGGACGTGTGATCAACGTGCTCGGCGAGCCAATCGACGGCCGCGGCCCCATATCCGGCGATACAATCCTGCTACCTCTTGAACGCAAGGCTCCCGGTGTGATTTACCGCCAGCCCGTGAAGCAGCCGCTGCAGACCGGTATCAAGGCCATCGACTCCATGGTGCCCATCGGCCGCGGACAGCGTGAGCTTATCATCGGTGACCGTCAGATCGGTAAAACCGCTATCGCTATCGATACCATCATCAACCAGCGCAAGAACTTCGAGGAAGGCAAGCCCGTATACTGCATCTATGTGGCAATCGGACAGAAGGCTTCTTCAGTCGCAGCCCTTGTAGAAACACTCCGCAAATACGGAGCACTCGACTATACAGTGGTTGTTGCCGCTACAGCCGCCGACTCGGCTTCCATGCGTTACTATGCTCCCTTTGCCGGTGTCGCGATCGGTGAGTATTTCCGCGATACTGGCCGCGACGCACTCATAGTTTACGACGACCTTTCAAAACAGGCCGTTGCCTATCGTGAAATCTCGCTTATCCTCAAACGCCCTTCG
>CAYZFL010000173.1:1610-4283 GCA_964477785.1 uncultured Bacteroides sp. | reverse complement strand
GTCGGATGCGGCAGTCTTTTTTATCTTGTTCGACTTCACGGCTCCGGCCACATGTATGGCGCCGCCGAAGAGCAGCAGTTTCTCGGTGAGGGTAGTTTTGCCGGCGTCGGGGTGCGAGATGATGGCGAATGTGCGCCGGCGGTTTATTTCTTCTTGAAAGGCCATAGCTTATTGCAAGTCAGAGGTATGGGTGGTAAAGTTTGTGAAGCAAAGTCTAAAAGGTCTGATTAGTCTTGTTTGCTCTCCTGTATCTTTTCGATGCAGTCGCGCAGGGCATCGTGCCAGTGACGTATTTTGAGCCCGTAGGCTATCTTGATTTTCGATTTGTCGAGCACCGAGTAATGCGGTCTTGTGGCGGCCTGGGGATATTCCTCGCTCCTTATGGGCGATACTTCGGGCATCGGCAGGCCTTTGATCTCATGGCCGAGCCGGAATATGTCGCAGGCGAAGTCATACCAGGTGGCGATACCCTCGTTTGCAAAGTTATAGATGCCCGGCGTCCAGGCTTTTGCAGTGATTACCGATACAATGGCCTGTGCAAGGTCGATGCCGCAGGTGGGCGTGCCCGTCTGGTCGCATACAATCCCCGGATTGATACCTTTTTGCGCCAGCCCGAACATTGTCTTCACGAAATTGTGCCCGTAAGGCGAGTAGAGCCATCCGGTGCGGATTATTATGGCGTCGTCGCAGAGTGCAAGGAGCGCCATCTCGCCTTTGCGCTTGGTCGCGCCGTACTGCGACAGCGGCGACGGCATGTCGGTCTCGGTATAGGGCACCGTCTGGCGGCCGTCAAACACATAGTCGGTCGACAGATGTATCACCTTTGCGCCGGTCTCCACGGCGGCGAGTCCGAGGTTTTTCACGCCCTCCACATTGATGCGGTGGCAGTCGCTTTTCTCGGTCTCGGCCTTGTCTACGGCCGTATATGCCGCGCAGTTAACAACGTGGGTGAAGCGGTTGTTGACCATAAGTCCCTTCAGGGCCGTCAGGTCGGTGATGTCGCAGCCGTCGGCGTCGAGATATGTGGTGCGGCCCGGCAGACGGGCCTCAAGCTCGTCGCGCAGACATTGTCCGAGCTGCCCTTTGCTGCCCGTTACGAGTATATTGTAATTTGCCATTGCAGGTGGGTATGTTTTTCTGTCTGCAAAGTTACGAAAATTTGGCCGGAAAATCAACCCGCCGCCATCTCATACCCGGCCCTCTGACACTAAAAAACGCCCGCTTCCTTCCGAAACGGGCGTTTTTTAATATTTCCTGGTTATATCAATATGCAAGACCGAAGATCATGCTGAGAATAACTCCGTAGAAGAACCATCCGAAGAGCGCCAGACCTATTGCCCATGCGCCTTTAGAGTAGCATTTTTTACACATTGCGATGATACCGAAGATGATGGCCAGCGAACCGGTAATCCAGCACAGCACGTAAAGCACATAACCTATGACGGGAATAAGAGAAAGAATGCTTAAAGCAGCTGTGATGATACCGAGTACAAGACCGGCGGTTGCGAGTCCATATGAGGGCTTCTGAGCGTTTACATTGTCCATAATTCAGAATATTTTAAATTTTACTTTAGTTTTGTCTGTCCCAAATTCTTATCTGTGAATTTGTCTGTCTCGAATTTTTCCGGCTTTCTTACATTTTGAAACAAACGAAACTTAAATAATGTTGAGTCTCAACGATAAAATGTGGCCCGGCATTCTTGCAAAAAAAAACGTCCGCCGATAACGACGGACGCTTTTGTATTTTCCTAAGCCTGTTTAGATTGAGGCGATGATTGCTGCTGCTACAATCCAGTAGAAGAACCATCCGAAGAGGGCGAGACCGATTGCCCATCCACCCTTGGCAAAATATTTTTTGCACATGGCGATGATACCGAAAATAATTGCAAGTGTACCGGTGATCCAGCCAAGAATTACGAGAAGCCAGCCGATGACGGGAATGATGCTGAGCACGCCAAATGCGGCTGTGATGATACCGAGCACGAGACCGGCGGTTGCAATTCCGCAAGGTTTTTTTACATTTTCCATAATTTTTTTTTGGGTTTGGTTTAAAAATTAAAAGGATTTCTCATTGTTTTGGCAAATTTAATACTTTTTATACTTCGAGCCAAATAAAATTGCATAATAACGTGAAAAATCAGACAAAATGACCCGAAATGGCATAAATCGCCATTAAAAACTGATTGCTAACCACTAATTGCCAAAAAAAAGCCGCAGACCTTGTCCGGTCTGCGGCTTTTTGACGTGTATGAAGTTCTTTTTTGCTTTGCTTCGTTGCCGAAGTGGCGCTTTTTATTTCAGAGCGTCCTTCACGGCGTCATTGGGCACCATTTCTTCTTTGAAGACGTAAGCGCCGGTCTTGGGCGACTTTACCATCTTGATCACCTTGCTGTAGGTGCGGCCTTCACCCTTCTGAAGAGATGCGACTGTCTTTTTTGCCATATCTTGGGGGTATTATTTGGTTATTCTTTGATTGACTTTATAGGTCAACCCTTTTTTGCCTGAATGATTATCCTTATAGAAATCTAAACCGTGGTCTGTCCGCGATTATTTGATCTCCTTGTGGATGGTCATGCGTTTCAGGATGGGGTTGTATTTCTTGAGCTCGAGACGCTCGGTGGTGTTTTTGCGGTTTTTGGTGGTGATATAACGCGAGGTGCCGGGCATACCGCT
>CAYZFL010000173.1:0-1600 GCA_964477785.1 uncultured Bacteroides sp. | reverse complement strand
TGTGCTCGGTGCATTCGAGTATTACCTGTACTCGGTTGCCTTTTGCTTTCTTTGCCATAGTAATTTACTGATAGAATTTACTAACGGAAATTAGAATCCAATAACTTTAATGTCTTTGTCCTGAAGATAGCCTTCTTTGATGGCTTTGCGGATGGCGGCGTCAAGGCCGAGTTTGTTGATGGTGCGGAGACCGGCGGCGGAGATGGTAAGGCTGATCCAAAGTCCTTCCTCCGGCCAGTAGAATTTCTTGTTGAAAATATTGGCGCTGAAGGTACGTTTGGTTCTGCGGCGCGAATGCGACACATTGTTGCCCACCATTGATTTTTTGCCGGTGATTTGACAAATCTTTGACATGGCTGTTGATGGTTTATCTTGGTTTCTTGATATATTTAATGATAAATCAGGATGTTACACAGTTCCCTTACAGTCTCATATCACCTGCGGGCGCATCTTCTCCGCCGGCTTTTTCTGTCGGGTCTGCTAACGAGTGTGCAAAGTAACGACTTTTTCAGCAATTAACAAAATATTTTACCAATTTTTTTCTTTTTCAGCTATCAGTATACTCCGATTTCTCCTACTTCTCGGAATTCTTCTCCTCCCTCTCTTATTTCACATTATTTTAATCTTAATTTCTTTGCCCTTAAAACTTTATTGCTTAATTTTGCATTGGTTTTAAAAGACAACCATACATATAAATAAATTGTCAATTTTTAACTCTCCTCCTTCACCCAGATGAAACTGTTTAAAACTCTGATTTCCATAGCTGTCGCAGCTTTCCTCGTTGCCGTCCCCTCGGCCCGGGCTCAGAAAACCGGCGTTCAGGTCACGGGCATCGCTTTCTACAACCTCGAAAACCTCTTCGACACAATCCCTAACAATCCTCTGGGCCGCGACCTCGAATTCACACCCAAAGGCCAGCGCCAGTGGGACAGCCGCAAATACAACGCCAAGCTCCAAAAGCTCAGCTACGCCATATCGCAGTTCACAACCCCCACCACGCCCCACGGCCCCGCCATCATAGGCGTCAGCGAGATTGAAAACCGCTCCGTCCTCGAGGACCTCGTCAACCAGCCCGCCCTCAAGCCCTGGGGCCTCCAGATCGTTCATCACGACTCGCCCGACCTTCGCGGCGTCGACGTAGGTCTCCTCTACAATCCCCGCTTCTTCCGCGTTGAAAACGTCACAAACCACCGCCTCACGGCCCTCAGCTTCAAGACCCGTGACCAGATGTGTGTCGTAGGCAGCCTCCGCGGCCAGAAAATCGCAGTCATCGTCAACCATTGGCCGAGCCGCATCGGCGGTCAGGAGCGCTCCGAGCCTAACCGCATTGCCGCAGCTGAGCTCTCGAAGCATATCGCCGACTCTCTCTGGCAGACCGACCCCGAAATAGGTGTCATTATCATGGGTGACCTCAACGACGATCCCATGGACCCCAGCTGCGCAAAGACCCTCGGCGCACTACGCGACAATAAGAACGTCCCCGCACACGGCTTCTACAACCCCTGGTGGAAGAAGCTCGACGAGGGCATCGGCACCCTCGCCTATAAGAGCCAGTGGAACCTCTTCGACCAGATCATAGTCTCCGGCAACCTCGCCAAGG
>CAYZFL010000172.1:0-4365 GCA_964477785.1 uncultured Bacteroides sp. | reverse complement strand
TAAGTTGGCCACGCTGACGGAATGACTCGAAGTAGCGGACAAGATTTATTTCAAATGAGCGCATGGGACGGCCGAGCCATCGCTGGAAATCGGCGATGGAGACGAGACGACGCGTAAGGGTCATCTTGCGGGGCTGGGATATTAGTTTGCGCTTCATGCCGCGAAATTAGGGCATGAAGAGGCAGAAAAATGCGATGAAAATTATTTTCTGAGAAAAAGATTTCCCGATTAATCATGATTTATCGAGGTTAATCATGATTAATCGGGAAGGCGGTGGCAGGGGATTACGATAACCGGCTGCTATTATGTCGTATGGAGTTGCCTTATTTCACTTTTACGGGGGCGGAGGGGAGGGATTCGTTGTTGACGCGGTCGAGGGCCGTGATTACGTAGACGCCGGGGAGGGTGGGATGGAATTCGCGGTTGCGGGTTATGCCGGCGATGTTGGCCGGATTTTCAAGGTAGAAGGAGTCTTCTCCCGGCTCGAAGCGGTAGATTACGAACTGCTGCGCGTCAAAACTCTGACCTTCGGGAGCCGGTACTGACCATGTGATTTTTTTGCCGTCGTATTTCACTTTTGAGGGAGCTTCGGGGGTGACTGACGAGAGGCCAGGATAAGCCGGAGGCAGAGCGGGGAGTGTGTAATGAACACGGGCGAGCGAGTCGGCCACGCCGCCCTTGTTTGCGATAATAGAGTAGCCGGGCCACCAGATATTGCCGTCGATGTTTTTGGCTTTGGAGGCCATGTCGAGTTTAGCCTTGAGCTGGGTAGGCTGGTCAAAGACGATAGTATCGGGCTTGGCCATGGTCACGCCGATGTCCTGACCAATGTAAAGATGAGTCTCGTGGGGAGTGTTCTTGTCCCACCATTCGGCGAGCACGGAATATGAAGCGCGGGGATTCTCGAGAGCCCAGTAGAGCTGGGGAGCGAGATAGTCGATCCAGCCTTCGCGGGCCCATAGGAGCACGTCGGCGTATAGGTCGTCATAGTTCTGCAGACCGTTTGTGGCGCTGCCCTTGGGGTCGGACTTGGCGTTGCGCCAGATGCCGAAAGGACTGATGCCGAATCTCACCCAGGGCTTCTCGGCCTTGATGGCGAAGTTGACCTTTTTGATGAGAGAGTCGACATTTGCACGGCGCCAGTCACCGCGGTCGCGGCCATTGCCGTATTTCTTGTATGAGACATTGTCGGGGAAATCGGTCTTGCCGGGGTAGGGATAGAAATAATCATCGAAATGGATTGCATCGATGTCATAGTTGCCGACGATGTCCTTCACTACCTCCACGATGAAGTCCTGATTCTCAACGAGGGCGGGATCGAAATACATCTTGCCCTCGTATGAGACAAACCTTTCGGGATGCTTGTGGTAGATATGCCCCTTTGCGAGCTTCTCGTTTTTGGAGGTGGTGACGCGATAGGGATTGAGCCATGCGTGGAGCTCCATATTGCGCTTATGGGCCTCCTCGGTTACGAAAGCGAGGGGATCCCAGTAAGGCTCAGGAGCATTGCCGTTCTTGGTGAGGAAGCGGCTCCAGGGCTCATGCTTCGACTTATAAAAAGCATCGGCCGATGGACGGACCTGAAAGATCGCGGCATTTACCCCCGCGGCCTGGAGCGAGTCGAGCACGCGGATGAGGTAAGCCTTGTTCTGCTCTGTGGACTGGGCGGCGTACTGGGGCTGATATACTGTATGGAGCCATGCGCCTCGGAAGTCGCGCTTGGGTGCGTTTGCGGTATTGGCTGAAACGGCGGTGACTGCCGGCTTGGCCGGTTTGGCCGACTTGGGCGATTTCGCCTGTGCGAGAGGCGCTGTTGCCAGTGTCAGGGCGAGGAAGAGGGAGATGCGTGATATTTTCATTTTTTCTGCTGATTTTTTTTTCTATTGATAGAGAAGAGAGCCTGATGCTCGGCGGCGGGTTCGGTGAGGAGCGAGTCGAGTGTATGCTCGAGCTCGGTGGAGCTTAGGGGCGATTTGATCTGACCCTTATGGGCCAGGGATATGCGGCCCGTTTCCTCGCTTACCACTATGGCGATGGCATCGGTAGCCTGTGCGATGCCGAGGGCGGAGCGGTGTCGGAGGCCCATAGAGCGAGGAATATCGGTGTCGTGACTTACCGGCAGGATACATCCGGCAGCCGCAATGCGGTGATGGGCTATGATCATGGCACCGTCGTGGAGCGGTGAGTTCTTGAAGAAAATATTCTCGATGAGGCGCGTATTGATTCTGGCGTCGAGCATATCGCCCGAGTGCTCATATGAGTCGAGCGGCATAGTCTGTTCTATAACAATCAGAGCGCCGGTTTTGCCCTTTGACATTGACATACAGGCATAGACAATGGCCATAATCCACTTTTGGGTCTCGTTTTGATCGTCGTCCTCGCCGTCGTGCTTGAAAAGCTTGCGCAGGAAACGCCATTTGCGGCGCGAACCGAGCTGCACGAGAAAGCGCCTCAGTTCGTCGCTGAAGAGAATCACCAGGATGATGAGGCCAATGCTCATAAACTGGTTGAGGATAGTGCCGGTGAGACGGAGGGCGAAAATCTCGGACGCGAGTACCCACAGCACTATGAAGGCCATGATGCCGTAGAAGATGTTGAGGGTGCCCGACTCCTTCATCAGCCTGTAGATGGAGTAGAGGAGCACGGCGACAATCACAATGTCGACGATGTCTTTGATGCCGAAGCTGATAAGGAGCGGGAGCATTTATAAAAATTATAAATTATGAATTAAGAATTTAAAATTAAGAATCAGCAATTTGCGGAGCCGTCGGCGGTGAGCATACCGGTGTAGATTTTCACGGCTTCGACGGCAGGACGCACGTCGTGGACGCGTAGGATGGCCGCACCGCGGTCGAGTGCAAGAGTGTTGATAACCGTAGTGCCGTTGAGAGCATATTCCGGCTTGGTGCTGAGCAGGCGCGTAATCATCGACTTGCGAGAAACGGCGGCAAGAATGGGTCTTTCGAGGACCAGCAGCGTCTCCATCTCACGGAGAAGCTCATAGTTCTGGGAGAGGGTCTTTGCAAAGCCGAAACCGGGGTCGAGGATAATGTCTGCCACGCCCATGTCGGAAAGTTTCTGAACCTTTTCAGCCAGTACATGGAGCACATCGGCGGTTACGCCCTCGGGATAGTCGGTGAGCGACTGCATGGTGACGGGATTTCCGCGCATGTGCATCAGAATGTATGGACAGCGGAGGCCGGCGACGGTCTGAAACATATCTGGGTCGAGGTCGCCGCCGGAAATGTCGTTGACAATGTCGGCACCGAGGTTCTGCACGGCCTCGCGGGCAACGGAGGCGCGGAAAGTGTCGACACTGACGGGGATGTCGGGGCTTACGGAGCGGATAGCTTTCAAACCGGTTTCGATGCGGTGAAGCTCCTCTTCGGGAGAAACCTCATCGGCACCGGGACGCGAGCTGTAGCCGCCGAGGTCGAGCATTTCGGCTCCCTGCTCGATCAACACGGCTGTGCGGTGTGCTATCTCATGGATGTTTTCGGCCACCCGGGAGGCGGCGAAAAACGAGTCGGGCGTCACATTGATGATACCCATAACCACGGGAGTTTCATACTCCCGCAGCTTACCTCTGATATTCAGGCTGAAAGGTGTCATGGGCGGGATTATTTGCCTTCGTTTGCGGCGATTGACTCGGCGCGGGAGTTGGCGCGTTTGCGTTCCAGCTCGTCGAGAAGAATCTTTCTGAGGCGGATGTGATGGGGAGTAACCTCTACATATTCGTCTTCCTTGATGTATTCAAGTGCCTCTTCGAGAGAGAAGACTACGGGGGGCACGATCCTGGCCTTATCGTCGGCACCCGAGGCGCGCATGTTGGTAAGTTTCTTTGACTTGGTGACGTTGATTACAATGTCTCTGTCCTTTGCGCTCTCGCCCACAACCTGACCGGCATAGACCTCTTCCTGGGGGAAGATGAAGAAGCGGCCGCGGTCCTGAAGCTTGTCGATGGCGTAGGCGAAGGCGGTGCCGCTCTCCATGGCGATGAGAGAACCGTTTGTGCGACGCTCGATTTCGCCTTTCCAGGGCTGGAATTCGAGGAAGCGGTGAGCCATGATTGCTTCGCCGGCAGAAGCGGTGAGCACGTTGTTTCTCAGGCCGATGATGCCTCTCGATGGAATGACGAATTCGAGATGGATGCGGTCGTTCTGAGCTGTCATCGAGGTTAGCTCGCCTTTGCGGCGGGTGACCATATCGATGATTTTAGAGGAATATTCCTCGGTGACATTTATGGTGAGAGCCTCGACGGGCTCGCATTTCGCACCGTCGATTTCCTTGATGATAACCTGGGGCTGGCCTACCTGAAGCTCATAACCCTCGCGGCGCATGGTTTCGATGAGAACCGAGAGATGT
>CAYZFL010000171.1:0-4418 GCA_964477785.1 uncultured Bacteroides sp. | reverse complement strand
TTAAAACCGTCACAACGCTTCGATGTGGCATCAGGCACAGGAGCTCGCCAAATGGGGTAAGCCGGTTGACAAGACAGAGTGGGGCATGACTCCTCAGACCGTAAACGCTTATTACAATCCTCTTGCCAACGAGATAGTTTTCCCTGCCGGCATCCTTCAGGCTCCTTTTTTTGATCCCAACTCGAGTGACGCCGAGAACTACGGTGGCATAGGCGTTGTAATCGGACATGAGATGACTCATGGATTCGACGACCAGGGCCGTAACTTCGATGACAAAGGCAATATGACAAACTGGTGGCAGCCTCAGGACGCCGAGGCTTTCGCAAAACTTACCAAAGGCCTTGTTGAGCAGTTCAACGCCGTAGAGGTACTTCCCGGCCTTCACGCCAACGGCGAGTTTACTCTGGGTGAAAACATAGCCGACCAGGGCGGACTTCGCGTTTCATACACAGCATTTCTCGACTCACAGCGCAAGAAAGGCGTGGATATCAATTCTGAAAGCGCCAGAATCGACGGCCTCACTCCCGAGCAGGTGTTCTATCTCAACTATGCCAACGTATGGGCCCAGAATATCCGCCCTGAGGAAATGCGAGTACGCACTATGAGCGATCCTCATTCACTCGGTGAAAACCGCGTGAACGTATCTCTCCGCAACATACAGCCCTTCTTCGAGGCATTCGGCATCTCCGAGGGTATGCCTCTCTACCGCGCGCCCAAAGACAGGGTAATTATCTGGTAACTTAGAGATTTCTGAAACGGTCATTAAAACTTGAAACTGATCGGAATTGAATAATCAGGACATTATAATGAAAACCATATTCATCACAGGCGGCTCCACCGGAATAGGAGCCGCCTGCGTTTTAAAATTTTTGGCCGAAGGCTGGCAGGTGGCATTCATGGATCTTAATGAAGCCGCTGCCACCAAGCTCATAGAGTCAAGCGACAAGAGTGAAAACCTGCTTTTCATCCCGGGCAATACACGCTCAAAGGAAGATATCCGACGGGCGGTTAAGGCGACCGTGGAGAAATTCGGCAACCTCGACAGCGTGTTTGCCAATGCCGGAATCCACCGCAGCGACACATTGCTCGACATCTCCGACGAAGAGCTTGACCTGATGATCCAGAACAATATTTACGGCACTGTAAACACCCTCAGGGAGGCTGTGCCAGAGATTATCAGGGCCGGCGGAGGAACGGTTGTGATTAATTGTTCCGACCAATGGTTCATCGGCAAGCCGCACAGCTTCGCATACGGTCTTACCAAAGGAGCCTTAGGTCAGATAACACGCAGCCTTTCGATAGATTTGGCACCATATAATATCCGTGTCAACGCCGTCTGTCCAGGTACGATACGCACACCCCTGGTCGACGGAGTATTCGAGCGCGCCGAAAAGGCAGGTAAAGGCTCGGTGGAAGATCTCTGGGCCGAAGAAAACGCCCTCTTTGCAAGAGGCAGGGCAGGGGAGCCGGAGGAAGTTGCCGAACTGGTATGGTTTCTGGCCTCCGACCGCTCGAGTTTCTGCACCGGCGGCCATTACCTAATCGACGGCGGCCTTACCGCCGGGTAAATCGCCTGTAGACAAGTTTAGATTCTGAAATATAAGGCATCTCAGTCGTCAAATCTGACTGGGATGTTTTGTTTCTACGGCTATTAATGATAATGGTATTCCAAAGGTGTTAATTTTGCTGAATTACTTATATATCTAACATATTCAGTGAAATGGCAAAGATAAAATTAAAATTCAGTACTTCATGGTCCAAATGTAATTCAGGCAGACTTTATTATCAAATAATCCATAAGCGCAAAATATGCCTACTTGACTCTGATTATCAGGTTGATCCTTCAGAATGGGATGCTAAGAATGAAACACTTATGGCCTATGAAACGGTGCCGATACATCCGCTGTCGTTGCGCAAATGTGTAATTAGGGATATAACGTTATTAGGTGAAATAGACAAGAAACTCATGTCGGATGGAATCGATTATTGTGCAACCGATATCGCGAGGTATTTCAGATGTTTTCGTAAAGAATACTCTCTTTATTATTACATGGATGCGATTATCGGTAAATTAAGGCGCAACGGGAAAATACGCACATCGGAAATTTATCGGACTACATTGTTGAGCTTTACCAAATTCCTTAGCAGTTATGCAGGTCAGGAGACAATCAGGATGGATTTTCTTACTCCGGAAATCGTACAGGATTATCAGTCATGGCTTCTGATAAAGGGCCTTTCGCTCAACACGGTCTCCTTTTATATGAGAGTACTAAGGGCAGTTTATAACCGTGCAGCAGAAAATCCGCTTTTTGAGAATCTTCATCCATTCGGAAAGGTATATACCGGAGTCGGCAAGACCGTAAAAAGGGCCCTCAGAATCGATGTGATTTCAAAAATAAGAAATCTACCGCTTGACGACAACAGCCGACTGGCTTATGCCAGAGACATGTTTATGCTATCGTTTTACCTTCGTGGTATGAGTTTTGTGGATATGGCTTTTCTCAAAAAGTCGGACCTCAGAGACGGATGCCTAACTTACCGGCGCCGGAAAACGGGACAAATGCTTGTAATAGCATGGACCGATGAGATGCAACAGATTGTAGACCGACATCATGGGAATCCGACAGATTATCTTTTGCCGATAATATGTAAAAGAGGAGTGAATCCCCGAGGTGCTTACAGGTATATGGGAACAATAATTAACCGGGGATTAAAGAAAATTGCCGAGATGGCGGGGATAGCTATGCCGCTGACGCTTTATGTGGCAAGACACAGCTGGGCTTCGGCAGCCAAAGCAAAGGGAATACCGCTGGGAGTAATCTCCGAAGGCATGGGGCATGGGTCGGAGACGACGACCAGAATTTACCTCGCATCACTTGATTCATCGGCGATTGACCGTGCAAACTATCTGATAATGGGTTCATTGTAAAATGAAGATCCGATATGAAGAAAAATCCCGTGGCAGAGGACCGCGGGATTTTTATGCTCTGAGATTCTATATTCTTTGCGATATCTGATGATATGGGGCTTAAACTTTATCAGTAGTTCCATTGGCAAGCGACCATCGAGAGGTTGTCGTCGCCCATGGTGCGGAAATCAGTGATCATATTGAAGCGGCAGTTGACATAGGTGAGAGCCGGGTCAAACGATACATCGAGCATGTTGAGCTCGTTGTTGTTGCAGAGTACGCGCTGCAGGAAGGTGAGGTTGCTGAGAGTAAGGTCGGTGAGATCGTTATAAGAGCAGTCGACAAACTGGAGCGCGGGGCAGCCGCTTACCTCGAGGTTGGTAAGGTTGTTGTAAGAGCAAACGAGGTCAACGAGGTTCTGACATTCTCTCACACCGAGAGTCTTCATGTTGTTGTCGGTGCAGACAAAGCTGAAGAGCGAAGGCAGACCTGAAACCATCATGTTGCTGATCTGGTTGCCGTCGATATTAAGATTCTTGAGGGTGGTAACACCTGAAAGGGTGAGGGAGTAGAGTCGGTTGTAGCCGCAATAGAGATTCTGCAACGCGGTGCAGTTTGCAACCGAGAGTTGCTCGAGATGGCACGACTGGCAGTTTATGGTCTTGAGAGAGGCAGAATTGGAGAAATCAAGCTCGACGAAAAGATTGTTTGAGCAGTTGATGTTCTCGAGATTCTGCACGCCGGAGAGATCGATACCGGTAAGACGGTTTTTGTTTATCGTGAGCTTGAGCAGGCCGGGAGTCTGATCGAGAGAAAGTTCTGCAAGTCTGTTGCGTGAGACGTTAATTTCGCTGAGCACGGGAGCGTTTGCTACGCTGAGAGCCGTGAGGTCGTTTCGCGAGAGATCGATTTTGGTAAGGGCGGGGAATCCGTTGAGATCAAGCGCACCGCCGAGTTTCTTGTCCTTGAGGTCGAGGGAAACGAGATGACCGTTTTCGATAACGACGCCTTCTATGGAGGCAAGTCCTGAAGCATTCTCCACACCCAGAGCTTCGGCGTTTGTGGCAGCCTCTTTTGCCGGCTGATTCAGAAAGTTCTGCAGCTGCTTGAGTTCGCTTTTGTTGAGCGACTGAGCGGATGCACTCAGGCTCATTACCGCTGCTGCCATTGCTATAAGTAACTTTTTCATCTTAAAAGTGTTTTGGGTTAGTTTTCAGTTGTATGATTTATCTATTTAACATTTTTAACTACCAAAGGTTAGATGAATGCAATGCCGGGAAGCTGATTTTAACAAAATTTCATGATTTAAAGGGTGGAGAAATTTAATTTCATGAATGACCCTGTTAAAAGCCCAAAATGGAATTGCTCAGGTGATTAAGATTAAAAAAACATAAAGTTTCAGGTTGTTAAAGACATAATAAAAAAAATTAACACAATCATTTTCACATTCCATTGTTATAATAGTAATTTTGTACAACTCAAAATATGGATAGACAGTCAGATGAACTAC
>CAYZFL010000170.1:0-4445 GCA_964477785.1 uncultured Bacteroides sp. | reverse complement strand
TCCCCTTCAAGAAGTTGGACTCACTGCTTTATGTTTTAGCGGACAGTAATAATTGAAAAAGTAAAAGAGGCCAAGACCATGCCTGAAATTTATGCCATTCAGACCGAGGCTCAGAATTATATCAAGGATGTGTTGACCGATAGGGAAAGCCATATGGACGATTACACAGCAGAAGATGTGCAGAACCTTGTGAAGGCAACCTCTGAATTCGACAATGCCTTCATGGAAAAACAGGGCGAGCTCCTCACCGCCTCCCCCGAGTAATTCAAAAATCACGCACAATCCCCCTCACTCATCGTGCTCCCATATCAGGGCTGGTCTGAGACCAGCCCGTTGTTTGTTCCAATCATTACTAACTAATTCACAGGAGATTATCCGTATTTGAGAGAAGGATGTCTTTCCGATTTACCACATTGCTTTAATATCCATGGCCTTTACCATCCATTGGGACGCTTTCTCTCTTGGCTGGCTTGCGGAATTTCACTAATTTTGCAGCCGATTTATTTAGCTGTTATTAATGCGCTTCATGACGGAAATGAATAAGGCCAAGGGCCATTTGGCCATGACGGGGTACAATGTGATATGGGATCCCATGTCACCGGTTGCCAAGATGTTTTTTGCCACCGGAGTTGTTGCCCGGGCCATGAACGTTTGATTTAGGGCGGGTCTGAAAATCACTGGCTCCGGTGTTTCCGGGGAGATTTAGTATTTGCGTATTTCTTTAAAGGTTAGCTTTCCGTTGGGCCGCGGATCGTTCCAGTCGGTGTGGGATATCAATGAAAGACCTTCAAGTTCCTCACTGGTGGATGCGCTTGCCGGATACCAATATATATTCCATGTATTTCCGTCTACATGGTTTTCATATTCATATTCGCCCAGATAAAGAATGATATTCTCGGTATCGACTTTACCGAAATACGAACTGAAAGCTCCGTCGGGCATAGATATGGGTTCGTCTGAACCCAGTTTCAGTTCCTTTAGATTCTTGCATCCTATTAGACAGTTGCCCCCCAAGCTTCTGAGCGACGGCAAATCAAGAACTGTAAGCTTATTGTCACAGCTCGATCCGAAACAATGACTTCCTATGACTACTACCGACGGAGCATAAAGTTCTCTAAGATTCTGCGCCCAGTCTGTATTGAAAAGATTGCCCCCGAAAGCAGTAACGCCGGGTACTTTAATGACCTCGACCATTGGGCCGTTGTCAAGGCGTCCTCCTCCTTCGAGTGTGCCTTTGAAATCCTTGTCTATCTCAAGTTCCCGCAGATTGATGAATTCTGGAAGCAATTGTCCAAGATTCAGTTCTGCCAGACCTTCCGGCACAGGTGATATGTTTAGTTCGGTAACGGCCATTTTCTCCTCGGGACTCATTTTCCCAATTTCTTCCAGACTTGTTCCGGATGAGCAAGCGCATAAAAGTGACGAAATAATCAGCAGACTGATTTTGCTTAGGTTCTTTTTCATAAAAATGGATTCTGGTTAATAATTGATATATCCACGCCAAACTCTTCCCGGCATCGGAATATAAGAGGGCGTCTGTGCAAAGATACAGTTTTATTTAAAGTTAACCAAAGGTCACGGGTGTTTTAATAAAATTCTCAACTTAAGCATACAAAAAAAGAATGAGAAATAAAAATCCGAAGATTAACTATTTCTCATTCTCCTCTCTCCTCTTGCGGTGCGTACGGGACTCGAACCCGTGACCTCCTGCGTGACAGGCAGGCATTCTAACCAGCTGAACTAACGCACCTGAACTTTGAGACTATTTCAAAAATCTGCGGTCATCTCTCTGACCGGACAAGCGGTGTTTGATTCCCGATTGCGAGTGCAAAGTTAAGGCAGTTTTTTTATTCCTGCAAATTTTCAGACAACTTTTTTTGAATTTTTTTTAAAAAATCTCGTTTTTGTGCCTGTATCGCACTCGTTTTTTATTCTCTTTTGTCTTAGTCAGTCCAGTATTCTATATTTAGGGGATTATATCTCAGCCAGTTGACTCTCTCTCCTTTCCTTGATGCCTTTTTATACAGTTCCAAAGCATCTGTCATGATTTTTTTTATGCCAATCTGAGCCACACGGTCGCTCCCGAGGGCTTCCGGCGTTGGCCAGTCTTCAAAACTGCTGTGCATTACTCTCAGTGCCTCGTCTTCATGCCCCAGTATGAGCATACTGTGCAGGTGATACCAGATTATGTCGGGTGTAATCTGTTTGATGCGGGCTAAGCACTCGGGCTTTTCCATAGCCGAGAGTATTTTTTCAAACCGCTGGCATTTATAGAGCGCGTAATAGTATTTTTCAGGATAGGGAGACTCCTTGTCTCCGCTGTATTTTTCGTAAGCATCCCAGATATCAAGGGTTTTGCCTACATGCTCGGGTTGAAGGTTATCGATCCACTTTTCCACTGTGTCACGATTGCCGGAATCGCCTTCATGTGCTTTGAGATAGGCTTTGATTATGCGTTCGGCGTCGTAATATGAGTTTTCAAGCAAAAAGGCGACAGCCCCGGGATTGTCGGGATGCCGTCTGAGAAACGCCGAGGCCAGCGAGGCCGCGCGGGTGTTTCTTCCGGCACCGAGCAGTGTGCTCAAAGCGGCGGGGACAACAAATGTAGAGTCGGGAAATTTCTTTATGGCGTCTTCGGCGAAGTCGGCATCGGCCTTAGACACAAAGTTAAGCGCCATGGCGCACTTGAGCTTGAGCGTCACGGCCTCCTCGTCGGAGGGGTCGATGGCAATAGCCATGTCGGCGGCCTCACGGGCCTTGTCTATCTTGTCGGCCTCTTCGGCTATGCGGCCCATGAGGTCCCAGTAGCCGGCATTATAAGGCTCGTCTTCTATCAGCTCGTTGGCGTATGTCATGGCGAGTTCGTATTGCCCGTCGTCCTGCGCCCACGAAGCCATTTCATATAATAATGTGGGCAGGAAGGGAGTCTTGGCCCTAAGCATGCCCATATTCTTCACCAGAAAGTCAAAGCAGCCCAGGTTGAAGGCCGTTTCGCAAAACTGCACCACGTCTTCGTCCTCGAGAGTCTCGGCGCTGCGGAGTATAAGGTCGAGTTCCTTCTCGGCTTCGGATGGGGTAAGGCCCTTGCGGGCGTTGAGGGTGAGTATGTCGGAGAGCACGCCGCCCATTTCAGGGTTATGCTGCAGGTGACGGCGCAGAGTTTCCCCTCCGTCTTCCTCATGGATATAATATAGGCCCCGGCGTTCGGTCATTATCGAGCTGTCGGGATAAAGACGTGCCCCAACAAGCAGGGCCTCGTTCATCAGATAATAGTCGCCCATCTCGTTTGCGATATCAAATATCATCGCGAGGTCTTCTTCGCTGAAGTAGACTTCCGAGAGGGGTTTCTTGATTTCTTCGCTGAAGGTTCTCAGAATTTCCTGACGGCTTTTTTCCGGTGAATCTTCTTCCATATATAAATAGAGACTTCGTTAATTTTAAAGTGCCGGGGCACAGCCGTCAACCCCTTGAGGTGCAGACCGTGCGCCGGCACAATTTTGTTTGCAAATATTACTGCTTCTTCTGCAATTTCTCCCAGGTATCCTTCAGGGCTATGGTGCGGTTAAACACCGGCTTGCCGGGCTTCGAGTCCGGGTCGGGAGTGAAATAGCCCACGCGCTGGAACTGAAAATACTTCCCGGGTTCGGCGTTCTCGGCCAGAAAAGGTTCCAGCTTGGCGCCGGTCACAATCTTGAGCGAATCGGGGTTGAGCAGTTCGCGGAAGTCTTTCTCGGCCTCGGCACCGGGATTCTCAACAGAGAAGAGACGGTCGTAGATTCTCACTTCGGCGTCGGTGGCATGAGCTGCCGAAACCCAGTGGAGCGTGCCTTTCACCTTACGGGCGGCGCCGGGCAGTCCGCTGCGGCTCTCGGGATCGTAGGTGCAGCGTATTTCGGTGATGTTGCCCTCGGCATCCTTCACTACTTCCTCGCATTTTATGATATATGCGCCCTTGAGCCTTACCTCGCCGCCGGGGAAGAGGCGGAAGTATTTCTTGGGTGGATTTTCCATAAAGTCGTCGCGCTCTATATATATTTCGCGGCTGAAGGGCATCTTGTGTGTTCCGGCTGCGGGATCCTCGGGATTGTTTTCCATCTCCACCTCCTCGGTCTGGCCTTCGGGATAGTTGGAGATAACCAGCTTCATGGGGTTGAGCACGGCCATTGCGCGGGTGGCATGGGCGTTGAGGTCGTCGCGTACGGCATGTTCCAGAAGGCTTATGTCGTTGAGTGCCTCGTATTTTGTGTAGCCTATGGTGTCGATGAAGTTGCGGATTGCCTGGGGAGTATAGCCGCGGCGGCGCATACCCGAGATGGTCGGCATTCTCGGGTCATCCCATCCTCTTACAAGACCTTCCGTGACGAGTTGCAGCAGTTTGCGCTTGCTCATCACCGGGGAGGTGAGGTTGAGGCGGTTGAACTCACTCTGACGCGGGCCGTAGCTTG
>CAYZFL010000169.1:0-4458 GCA_964477785.1 uncultured Bacteroides sp. | reverse complement strand
TTGATGCCTCTGCAAGTTGTACCATGCTCAAAAAATATTTAGGACAAGATTGCCTTGAAATATTAAACGATTTGGAAATTTCAAAATAATTTGCTAAATTTGGCCAAAATCGCATTAAACAGCTTATGCGGCGCTTAAATTCGTCTCATTTCCACTGTCATGTGAATATACAGAGAAATTAAAAACTTCTTGTCCTGATACTATAATTATTATATTGGGATTGACAAATGGATGCATGACTATTATCTATAGATTAATATGCACATATTTTTCTTGTAAAATTCTCACATCTGCGATAAGTAATAATCTTCAAAAAATATAACTGAATCCGAAACTTAAAATCTCTAAAATATACAATGAAAAAACTTGGAACTATACGTTTGATCACTATGTTGCTGGTTGCGATGGCGGTTGCGCCGATGATGCAGGGAGCCGGCATAAACAAAGGATTCTTTAAGAAGGCCGCAAAGAAGGTATGGGCCATGCCGGCCGAGGGCATCTTCAATCCGGCCACACCCATAGCCGACAGCGTTGCCGCAGGCCAATCGGGCGTGATAATCGCCCGTCACGACCATTTCGATGTATCACGCGACGAGCAGAACACCATCTACGACGAAACCGGGCGCACCAACCGCACCGTCGTGCACCACACGAGCCGCAGCATGGTGAAGCTGCTCGACCAGAGCGCGATAGACCGCTATTCCGACTTTGAATTCGGCGGCACGGCCGTACGCCGCGACTATGGTTCGTCGCTTGACGCCAAGATAGAAACAGCCTTCGGCGCACGTGTGCACAAGGCCGACGGCAGCGTGGTGGAAATCGACCCGTCGACGGCTCTTGAGGTGAGCGACGGCAAGAAAGGCGACAAAAACAAGAAATTCAAGATCGCCATACCTTCGCTTCAGAAGGGCGACGTGCTCGAGTATTTCTACTACACGGAGTACACCAAAGAACGCGGCGACGTTTGCGGCCTCGACGTGGAGCTGAGCGACCGCTACCCGGTGCTGAGCCATCTGGTGACGGGCGAGTTCGACCCTACTCTCAGCTCTGAATTCTACAGCTACAACGGAGCGCCTGAAATGACAGTATCGCGCGGCAAGGACGATTACACCGCCCGCATGACGGTAAACGGTATGCCCGCCGTGTCGTTCGACAAGTTTGTATACGACGAGCGCCAGCTGCCATTCGTGCGTCTCAACGTAATCAACAACCATCAGCTGACGGAAGAGAATAATTTCTATGCCACCACATCGCGTAAAGGCGGAGTCTACACCGGAATAAAATCTCCGCTCATTTATCTCGAAGCCAAGGAATATATGGCCCATCTGGCCTATATACTGTGGAAATCGACGAAGCCCATCAGTCCCCTGCCCTCAAGGGCACAAAAGATGGTAAAGAACTATGCCAAGGATCATCGCGGGGCCACCAGGCGCCAGCTCGCAGATGCCGCATACCTGGCTTTACGTTACTGCAACCATGTGGCCGACGAGGAAGATAAATTAGGTTCGTCATTCCTTATGGCCATGTTTCTAAACGATGTGTTTGAGGGACTCGACATCTACGCCCCCGAGAATACCGGAATAGGAATCGTAAACTCACGCAGCGAGGTGCCCACCGCCGAGCTTTCGGGCTGGGACCAGAGCAACTTCATGGCCTGTGCGGGCGACAGCGTTTACATGATGTTCCCGGGCTTCAACATCGCCCCCGGCGAGCTGCCCGGCGAGTTCCAGGGCGAAGCCGGCAAGCGGTTCCCCGGACGTCTGCGCGAAACAACCAAGGCCACGCCCATACTGGATTTCACGGTTCCCGACCGCAAATATTCCGGCAACCATGTCAAGGCTAACCTCACTGTAAACATCAATGCCGAAAACCCCGAAGTGCTCGACGTTGACCGCGAGGTGACCCTCAGCGGCAGCTGCAAGAGCTTTGGCGAGGACCTGGTTGACCGTGCGGAGTGGATTCAGGGAGTGGAGAAATTCTTCGGACTCACAAAGAATTATAAGATAAAAGGTTATGATGCCGAAGCACGCAAAAAAGAACTGCGCGAGGCCCTGAAAGAAGAATGTGCCGAAGTCTCGGGCTTCAAACCCGACAGTGTGATTTCATACACCATAGACCGGCGCGGGTTCCTTCCGGGCGAGGATATGATGAAATATTCGAGCCTGAGCCATGTCTCGGGTCTGGTGGAGGACCTCGGCGACGACATCTCCATTACTTTAGGACGCCTATTGGGCCATGTTGCCAAGATTGAGGATAACGAGCGCGAACGTCTGCTCGACGCCATGCTGCCCACCGCCTATCAGCATACTCATCTTCTGACACTGAAAGTTCCCGAAGGCTACAAGGTAGACGCGACCTCGCTCGAAGGCTTCAACCGTCAGGCCGTAAATGCTTTAGGAGTATTCTCAGCCAACGCCCGACTCAATGACAACGGCGACGTGGAGGTGCAGTGTGTGATGCGTGTGAAACATGCTACAGTACCCCTTCCGGCATGGCCGATGCTTCGCGACCTGCACGATGCCGGCTCCAAATTCGCCGACGCCTCGATAGTGCTTACAAAGCAGTAATAATTTAAATACATAAGCGTTTCTTTCATCCATAAAATGTGATTGCGCACACAATTTTCGTACATAAAATGTGGGCGTAGTCACATTTTTCGTACAAAAAAAATGTGATTCAAGAATTGCTTTTACGATTATTATGGGCAGCCGACACGAAGGGTATGTATTGCCGGAGAGTTAAAAAATTGCTAACTTTGCAGTCTGAAGAGAATTGCAAGCCGATACGAAATAATTCAAGGCAATTGAGGCAAACTTCAGGCGATTTAAGACAATGGCAAGGATACTGGCGATAGATTTTGGCAGGAAACGTTGCGGCATAGCCGTGACCGACCCGCTGCAGATTGCCGGAAACGCCCTCGAAACGGTGGAGACACACCGCCTTGGCGACTTTGTGAGCGCATATCTCGCCAAAGAAGAGGTTGAGACCGTAGTGGTGGGCTGGCCCACGACTATGCGCGGCGAGGCTTCCGAGTCGACCCGTTGGCTCGTACCGGCCATCAACGCCCTCAAAAAGCGCATCGCACCTGTGCCGGTGGTTTTCTACGACGAGAGATTCACCTCAAGCCTTGCCCACCGCACGATGCTCGATGGCGGGATGAAAAAGATGGATCGCCGCGACAAGGCTGTGGTCGACCGCATCTCTGCCTGCATCATCCTCAACGACTATCTCTCGAGCCGCCAAAGGCTCGACACGTCTAAGTAAAAATCTGAAATAACTCTGACTCCCGACTAATATGAAACTTCCCGTATATCTCTATGGCCATCCGGTGCTGAGGAAAATCTCGGAACCCGTAACGGCCGACTATCCCGAGCTGAAAAAGCTTGTGGAAGATATGTATGAAACCATGTATGTCTCCGACGGCGTAGGACTTGCCGCCCCGCAGATAGGCCGCAACATACGTCTGGTGGTAATCGACGGTTCGCCCGTGGGCGAGAACTTCGAGGAATGCAAAGACTCGAAGATGACACTCATCAACCCTGAGATCGAAATCGTGGGCGACGACAAAGTGACCCGTGCCGAAGGATGTCTGAGCCTCCCCGGCCTCAGCGAGAACGTGCCCCGCGTGGAACATATCGTGCTGAAATGGGTCGACGAGGACTTCCAGCCTCACGAGCGCGAAATCTCGGGCTTCCTGGCTCGCATCGTGCAGCATGAATGTGACCATCTCGAAGGCCTGATGTATATCGACCACATCTCAGGCATACGCAAGCAGCTCATCCGCGGCAAGCTCAAAAACATCGTGGCCGGACGCACACGCGTGGACTATCCCGTGAAATACGCGCCCAAACACCTTAAATAATCCGGAATCAGCAATTTAAGAGTTCCTTACCCTTTTCACTCATAACTCCGACTTTTTACCTGAAATATGGCAGACGACAAAAAGATAATTTTCTCAATGGTAGGCGTTTCAAAAGTCTACCCTCCTCAGAAACAAGTATTAAAGGACATCTACCTCTCGTTTTTCTACGGTGCGAAGATAGGCATCATAGGTCTGAACGGCGCAGGTAAGTCGACCCTTCTCAAAATCATAGCCGGCATCGACAAGAACTATCAGGGCGAAGTGGTGTTCTCGCCGGGTTATTCGGTGGGATATCTTGAACAGGACCCGAAGCTCGACCCCGACAAAACCGTGATTGAGGTAGTGCGTGAGGGCGTGCAGCCCGTCATGGACCTCCTGGCCGAATACGACAAGGTAAACGAGGCTTTCGGCGACCCCGACGTGCTTGAGAATCCCGACAAGATGGACGCGCTGATTCACCGTCAGGCCGAGCTTCAGGACAAACTCGACGCCACCGACGCCTGGAACATCGACTCCAAGCTCGAGCGCGCGATGGATGCCCTTCAGTGTCCGCCCGACGACCAGCAGATATCGACCCTCTCGGGAGGTGAGCGCCG
>CAYZFL010000168.1:0-4461 GCA_964477785.1 uncultured Bacteroides sp. | reverse complement strand
AAAAATAACAACATTTTTGAATTTCCCCCGGCAATCTTAAATGAAAGAGCCGTGACGAACAGAAAGCACTCATCCGACAACATCTCTCCCGTTTTACTACTTTCTTCAACGATCTGCACGCAAACTTTGAAGAATACATCGAGTTGTTCCCGGTACACCCGGCCTTCTTCGACAACTTCCAGTTGGTGCAGGTTAAGAACGGCCAGCGCAAAATTCTCAAAACGCTCTCATCTAAGTTCGAGGCTATCCGTGACAATGAAGTTTCCGAATCGTGCCCCGGTCTTATTTCTTACGATAGCTATTGGACCGACCTCACGGCGCCCAATATGCAGACCGACCCCGACGTTCACCGTATCAACGAGATTATGGCTATCATCAGTCAGAAGATTGACGATAACTTCGTCGGTGTCTACGCCAAGAAAAACGCATTGGCTCACCGCATCGCCAATGCTTGCGGCGTGAAGATTTTGCAATCTTCTCTGGAAACCACTAACGGCGTTACAGCTGAGGCCCTCGTTGATGATCTCTGTTACCTTGATTCAACCTGCTTCGACCGTGATATACTCCAGGATATAATCGACAACACCGCTAACAAGGTTGTTTCGGCTACCGTCGGCCAGTACTTCGAGAAAAACGAGTTTAACCTCGAATACCACCTACGCATTGTGGGCGGCGTCAACTATGAGCAGAAAATCAAGGACTACGCCTCTCAAATGTCCGATGCAGCCAAAGATATTTTCTATTTCAATTTCCTTGCCGAGTTCCTGCCTATCGAGACTGAACAATACAGGCGGGAGTTCAAAATCTGGAGTCATCGCATCGACTGGATTTCTCACAAGACCATGATAGATGGTTACATCTTCATGGGTAATCCCAATGAGCGTAGCACCACACAGCCGCAGCAGAACTTCTACATATACTTCATGCCGATTTTTGCCGACTCGCGCTCTAATATCGGCAACGAAGAAGACAGCGTTTATTTCGTCTTTGACAATATGTCGCAAGAAATGAAAGACTACATTACGCTGTTTGCAGCCGCCGAAAGTCTTAAAAGCTCGGCTGACACTTCGCAGAAGCGATACTACGACCAATATATCAGCCAGTATAAGAACAAGCTCAAAACTTTGTTCAATACCGAGTTCCGCCAGAATATGGAGGTGTTCTACCGTGGCGAAAAGCAGACTCTTTCGCCTGAACTGTTCAACGCACCGTCTAAGGAAATGGCCGTCAGCCGTATCACTTCGTTCTTACTTGAAGACCATTTTAACACCGTGCGTCCTAACTATCCCAAGTTCACCGCACTGCGTCAGCCACTGACAGCCGACAATTTCGATACTCACATCAAGCAAGCCAAACAAAAGATTGCCAACCCCAACCAATCCTTCTCTAATGGCGAAGCCATTCTCTACGGTCTTGGCTTGCTTGCCGATGGCCGTCTATCGACCGCGACTTCAATCTACGCCAAAACCATCAAGGATCTTCTCAAAGAGAAAGGCCCGACTCAGGTTATAAATCGCGACGAAATCCTTTACTGTTTTTGGCCTGCAACCAACACTTGGCGCTCAAATGACTTCGACATTGAGGCGGACTTCGAGTATCTTGTCCTCGCCACGATGGTAGCCCTCGGTGAAATTGAAATCGACGTTTCCGGCAAGACTATCAATGCCGCCAACATCGGCGAAATTGTCAACTGCCCTAAGGAGGACTATTACTGCTTCAACTGTGTTCGCCGTCCTCGCGGCATCGACATTGCCACCATAAAGGAACTTTCGCTCGGACTATCAGGCGTTGACCTTTCCGTTCAAATTCAGGATCCGACTTCCGGCGCTCTCTCCAAGCTACTTTCCGACGCCAAAACTATGGCTGAAAGATGCGCCAAAGCAGGACACGACATTAAGGGAGGAATTGAGTTTAATAATATCCAGTTAATTACTCAATCCGCCGCACACTCTCTACGTACACACTTCGACCGTATGAAAGGCATTGCCGACCGAATGGCATCCTTTAACACGGTCGCCAAGTTGAAAAATTTCCCCTTCAACGCTGAGCAAATCCGTGAAGCCTTTACACATCTCATAGACTTTGACGAACTCAAAAGGGCACAAGCTATCGTAAAGGATTTCTCGCCCCTCTTATCATACCTGCAACAGGCCCGTCAGTATATTACTGATAGCACTTTTGTTGCCGACATAGACGATGCAATCCGTGAATTCGAGGGATTAACCCACGATGAGACGGCCAAAATCGAGGCTTCTAAGGCCAAGCTCACCACGCTTAAAAAGCGCTACATCGATTGGTATATCAACGAATATAAGAAATACCATATCACCAACATACAGGAAGCCGAGCGTCAGCGACTTCTCAACTCTCAGCAACTCGCAACTCTGAAACTCGCCACCGAAAGCAACTATGTTGCTATCGCTCCGAAGCTTGAGACGTGGCTACGCGACATCAAAATGCTGAAACCTGCTGAGACAATTACACAGCAGGTTATGATGTCAATGCCGTACTTAGACTTCAATCCTCGTGACTATGTGAGCAAGACTCTGCCCTCGCTCGAAGCTTTGAAATCACAACTCGACGAAATCTATAATTTCGCCGATGCTCAGTATCACCTCATTCTCGAAGATGAGAATTTGCTTAAAAACATTGATGCACTCAATGACAGCGAGCTTGCCTTCCTTGAAACATTCAAAGGTCAGCACATTACCTTGCAGAACTTCCCGAAGATGATGGCTATAATCGTGAAACTGAACAAAGGCGTCACATCTGTTTCTATCAAACATGATGAACTGCAAACTCTGTTCAGCCGTCCAATAAGCCCTGACGAACTTATTCAGAAGTTCGCTCAACTCGTCAACTCCAAACTTGCCGGTGTAGACCGCTCTAACGCCCGCATAACTCTGAACTGATGAAAAAATTCACTAAACTCAGTATACCATGGTTCTATGAACTTCTCGAAAGAGGGGAGTGTGACATCATGGACTTCAAATTACAGCTTGAAGATAAGGAAACATTTGGCAAAAGCCTTAAAAGCTACTCTGGTTCCTACGATGAACTGGCGCGTGACACAGTAGCTTTCGCCAACAATAAAGGTGGGTTCCTATTTATTGGTATTGAGGATAAATCCAAGGCTTTAAATGATGAATTCGTATTTGAGGAGTCAAAACTATTCGAACTCATTAAGCAAGTACAGGACAGAACTCGTCCATCCATTACACTTGTACCTCACAAATTGACTGTCAATGGACTTGACATATTAGTTCTTGAAATTCCATTTACACCTTTTTTGTGTTCCACAACTAAAGGTGAATATATAATTCGCTCAAACAACGGCAACCGAGCTATCCAACCAAACGAAATGTCCACCATTCTGAGTGAAAAAGGTGCCATTGTATATGATCAAAAAACTTGGAAACTAAAAGATTGGCAAGATGAGACAAGGGTCAAAAATCTCCAAAATCTAATCCGAATAGCTCGACCCGACAGTCCATATCTAAAAGATAACATTGAAGATTTCAACGATGTACTGTCGTTGACTAAGGAGGAGAATGATGAACTGTTGCCGACAACAACCGGAATTCTTTTTACCGGCAATGACAAGGCATTGAGGGAATTTCCATACGCCACCATCAAGTACATTCGTTATTTTGATAATGGAACGTATCGTCCTTATGAATGGTCAGGCAATCTTATTGCGGTTGCCGATACTTGCTTTGCTCAGCTTAAGGCAGAGATTCAGCAGGTTGAGATGAATTTCGGTCTTTTCCATGAAGCCATAGAAGATTATTCGGAGGTAACAATACGTGAAGTCCTCATTAACGCTATAGCTCATCGCGATTACAGCAGACATCAAATTATCGAAATACGAAAGTACTCTGATTATATTGAGTTTGAAAGTCCGGGGCGTTTCCCCGAAGGAATAACTACAACAAATTTCTTGTGGAAAACCAATCCACGTAACCCCGAAATCATAGACCTTTTCAGGGCAATAAAATATGCTGAGAAAGCAGGTAGTGGTTGGGATAAAGTATTCACCGAACTTCTCTCTAAAGGAAAAGCTGTGCCGGTTGCGGAGGAAACTGACTCTTCGGTTATTTTCAGAATTGAGGCAGGTGTTGTTTCCACCAAATTGATTGAGCTTTCCCTGAAGTATCAACAGCTTACAAACAAACAGCCGACTGTGGAACAACTTTTAATCTTAAACGAATTAGTTAGCAACAAAAGTTGTTCAGTGAAACAGTTAGAACGAGTACGCTTTATCAATGCGCGCCAAATTCATAATGCCTTGAAAACGCTTATTGATTTGGAAATCGTGGAGACTACTGGTAGTGGTTCAGGAACTAAGTACATTATCCATAAAAAACATATTATTTCGATCAAAGATAAAGTTCAGTATTCCCAACTATTACTGTCCGCTAAACTATAGTAAGCAATAAAAAAAATAGGGCCGATTCTTGC
>CAYZFL010000167.1:0-4474 GCA_964477785.1 uncultured Bacteroides sp. | reverse complement strand
GTTGAAGAACACGCTGCTGTTTTTTATCTTTTCAGCCATGGTTGTTTGCTGTTTTTATGCAAGTCATGATTTCATGCCTCACTTTAGTCCTTCGAGATATTTGGCGTATGGCTCCAGGCAGTTGTGGAGCATGTCGTTGACGCCCTTGCTGGTGATTGTGCCGCCGGAGATGCCGTCGACAAAGTCCGATCCGTCGGCCGGAGTCTGACCTTTTTTCATCACCGTGATGGGCTTGAACGCATTGTCGATAAAGAGGCTCAGGCCCTTGAACTGCCCCGAGAAGGCCGGTTTTTCGATTTCAGCGCCGAGACCCGGGGTCTCGCCCTGGTGTGCGAAATATGCGCCGTAGACGGTGCTCCCGTCGGCGTCAACACTTATATAACCCCATATCGGACCCCACAGACCGTTGCCGGAAAGGGGGATGATATATTTACGCGATCCGTCCTGCAGAGTACACTCATATAGCGGCAGACTCCTTTCGGCCTCGGGTTTCTTTACCTCGGCGGCAACGTCCGTCGCGAAGGCGTCGCCCTCTTTGGCCTGCCCGTCGGGCGAGACTATATATTGCGCGGTGATGAGTTTCTCAAACTCGGGTATGATCTCCTTCGCGTCGGGATATACGTTGACCGAAGCCAGTATCTGGCTCATTTTGTCCTTGTTGGCGTTGGCCTCCTGCTCGGGCTTGAGCGAGGTGGCCGTATAGGCCAGCGCGACGCCTACTATCACTACCATCACTATGATGTATATCACAGTGTATGTGCTGCTTTGTTTGTTGATTTTCATAAGGCACGCGTTTTTAATCGTTGACCTTTGCCGAGGCGCGTTTCATCCTGCGCCGTATATTGGCGTTTACCACAATATAATCTATGAGCGACGAGAGGGCATTCATCAGCAGCACGGCAAGCATCGCGCCTTCGGGATAGCCCGTGTTGTAGACGCGTATCAGCACCGCCACGACGCCTATCAGGAAGCCGTATATCACCTTGCCCGTATTCGTGCGGCAGGCCGTCACAGGGTCGGTGGCCATAAACACGATGGCGAAGAGGAAGCCGCCGTAGAGCATCTGGTCCCAGGCCGGGAGGTAAGAAGCGGGATATGTGGGTGTCGCCGTCCAGTTGCATATCAGGCCCATCAGGAGGGCGCCGATCACGCCCGAGAGCATGATTCTGAGACTTCCCATGCCGGTTATAAGCAGGATGGCCGCCCCTATGAGAATGCAGAGAGCCGAGGTCTCGCCGAAGCTGCCGGGAATCAGGCCCAGGAAGGCGTCCCAGGTCGATACGGCATAGCCGCCCACGCCCGTTATCACACCGTCGCCGCCGCTCGTGGCAAGCTGTCCGAGAGGTGTGGCGCAGGTGAAGCCGTCGGCCACCTGCTGGCCATAGCCAAGTGCCGTGCCCGTGGCTACGAATACTTTGTCGCCCGACATCTGCGCCGGGTAGGCGAAGAAGAGGAAGGCCCTCGCCACAAGAGCCACATTAAATATATTATAGCCCGTACCGCCGAATACCTCCTTGACGAATATCACCGAGAAGGCTGTGGCCACGGCGAGCATCCACAGCGGAGTCTCCGGCGGAAGTATCATGGGGATGAGTATGCCGGTGACCAGAAATCCTTCCTGAATTTCCTCTTTCCGCCACTGGGCCACAATGAATTCTATGCCGAGGCCCACAACATACGAAACCACCACCCTGGGCAATACCGTGAGGAAGCCGTAGAGCATCAGCGACCAGAATGGAGCGTCGCCCGCCGGCGTGTTGCCCATGGCGAGCCAGTGCTGATAGCCCGTATTATACATGCCGAAGAAGAAGCAAGGCATAAGCGCCGCCACCACTATTATCATGGCGCGCTTCGAGTCGATGCTGTCGTGCACATGCACCTGCCCCGGCCCAGATGTGGTGTGGGGCGTGAACAGGAAGGTCTCGAAGCCCTCGAATACCGACCGGAACGCATGCAGCTTCCCGCCCGGCTCGAATTTCGGCTTTATTTTGTCGAGTTGTTTTCTTAATCCTTTCACCTTATTATATTTTTAGGTTTTCCTTTCGTTTTTTATAGTTTGCAGATTTGACTTCATCGCACGATGGCAACCGTTTTCGTCTTTTGTCGGTGCCGGTTCTTGCAATCGCCCGTACACTTACTGGCCGTCAGAATCCGGCGTCAGCTGTTTTCTTTGCGCAGATAGTCAAGACCTTCGCGCACAATCTGCTGGAGCGGCATTTTCGATGGATCGGCATATTCGGCCAGCGCGAAATCCTCAGGCGCCACCTCATATATCCCCAATTTCTCCATCTGGTCTATATCCTTGCCTATTATGGCTCTGAGCAGATACTCGGGATATATGTCCATGGGTATCATTCTGTCATACACGCCGCTGAGTATCATCGCTCGGCGGCCGCCGAGTATGCGGGCATCGGGGGTGAACTTGCGTGTGAACACCGAGAAGGGGAATGTGCGTCCGGCGCTCATTTTCTTGGGAGAAAGCGAGGCCCAGCCGAGAAATTCGTCCACATCGTCACCCTCGGGTATCACCGTGAGCTGACGCCAGGGGAAGTGCAGGCAGCCGTTGATATCTATCTTCACGCCCGTGAGCACGTTACCCGATATTATGCGCTGATGCCTCCCGTCGTCCTTAAGATCGTCGGCAAGCATCGGTTTCACCTCGGCACCATCGAGCGTAAGCATCATGCACGCAGCTTTCACTTCCGAACCGGTCACGGCCACCACGGTGCGCGGGTCGTAGATGCCTGCGCCGATATATTTGCCTATACGGCAGAGCGTGCGTATGTCGAGCGTCCAAATGGTCTCGCCTTTATTCACGGGCCTTATGTTTGCCGCCTGTATGCCGGCGTTGCCTACCGGATGCGGACCCTCGAAAATCACGGCCTCCACATTTGCTGCGCCGCATGATCCTGCTATCGCCCCGGCATCCTTGCCGTCGAGCTCAAAATCTTCTTTTACCGAGAGATACACCTTCCCTTCGGCCAGCGAAGCTAAGGCCTTGAGACCCGCCATGGCCGATTCGGCGTCACACACAGGCGCCATGCACAGCCCGGTCGCCAGAGGCGCCGAGTCTATCGCCGTTACGAATATGTCGCGTGGTTTTACCGCCGGGTCGGGCACTATGTCGTAGGGGCGCTGTCTTATCTGGGCTAAAAATCCCCTCGCGCAGAGGGCTTCAATTACGCCCGCCTCGGCATTGCGCTTCGTGGCGACGGGCATCACGGGCTCGTCGGCCATCACCTCTATATAAAGAAGTTTTCGCCTCTCGCCGCGGCTCACGGCTGTTACTTTTCCCGCCAGCGGTGAACATATTTTCACATCCTCGCTGTCGCGGTTATAGAGCAATGCGTCACCGCAGTCCACCCGGTCGCCCTCTTTCACCATGGGCTTGGCAGCAAATCCCGGATAATCGTCGGGATATATCCTGCATACCCGGGGCCGAATCTCGTGTAAGGTCATATCTACCGGTGCCTCCGCAAGCGGCATGTCATAGCCCTTTTTCAGTTTTACTTTCATTGTTACCTATTGTTGGAATTCACCCGCCGGAAGGTTTGCTATTTCCCTCGGGGGCTTCTATGTTACAATCTGCAAATTTAGCAATAATATCGAATAATTTGCTAAATATTCCCAAAATTCACTTTACAAAAAATATATCACATTACATTTTTTGGGTTTTATATTAAATTTCTAAAAAAACCTGCCCCGAGAATGAATTTTTTCCTCAAATATTTTGCCGATTGAAAACAACTTTCTAAATTTGCGATATTGTTTATCAGTTAGGCACAGCCTTAAAGCCGATACCTGATAAAAACCGCGCTCCGGGCGCGCTCTCACCTTGAAGTCTACACTATACAAGACTATATAATTAACTAATCAATAAACATTCAAATCAACCACATCAATTAATCAAAATTAGTTTTTCAAGATTATGGAAAATCAAAAGCCTAACTTAGCTGCCAAGCCCGCCGCTAAAGCAGCTAAAAAAACTAACGCTCCCGGTATCAAAAACGCATTTTGGGTAATTCTCATCTGTGCTATCGTCTGCGTTTGCCTCTTCATCTTCTGGTTCGGTAACGAAATGCACTTCGAAGACGGCCATCCCAAAAACCTCTGGGGTACCGTTTACAAAGGCGGTTTCATCGTGCCTATTCTTCAGACCCTCTTCCTTACCGTTATCGTTCTCGCTATCGAGCGCTTCATCGCCCTCAAGTCAGCTAAAGGTAAAGGTTCTATCGACAAATTCGTTGCCGGCGTGAAGGCTAAACTTCAGGTCAACGACATCGAAGGCGCTAAGAAACTCTGCGCTCAGCAGAAAGGTTCTGTTGCTTCTGTAGTTGCTGCAGCTCTCGTTCGCTACCAGGAAATGGACCAGAACACCACTCTTTCTAAAGAGCAGAAAATTCTCACCATCCAGAAAGAAGTTGAGGAAGCTACCGCTCTCGAGATGCCCTCTCTGTCACAGAACCTTCCCATC
>CAYZFL010000166.1:0-4541 GCA_964477785.1 uncultured Bacteroides sp. | reverse complement strand
GAACATCACCTTCGTGACCAGCGCCAACACCGACCAGGAAGGCTACGCCCTCCTCAAGCAGTTCGGCCTCCCCTTCAAGAACGAGAAAAAATAAAAGGCAACAACCATTTAAAAGCAAATAGAAAAGCAAATGGCAAAAGAATCAATGAAAGCCCGCGAGGTAAAGCGTGCCAAACTGGTGGCCAAATATGCCGCAAAGAAAGCCGCTCTGAAGAAAGCCGGCGACTATGAGTCGCTCCAGGCCCTTCAGCTCCTCCCCAAGAATGCCTCGTATATCCGCCTCCACAACCGCTGCTCAATCACCGGTCGTCCCAAGGGATATATGCGCCAGTTCGGTATTTCCAGAATTCAGTTCCGCGAAATGGCCTCCGCAGGTCTCATCCCGGGCGTAAAGAAAGCAAGCTGGTAATTAGAAGGAGAAAATCAGCACCGACGAATGCCCGGGGATAGGGCCCAGAACCCGCCCCCGAATTCAGACCAATCCGGTAAAGATATTATCTGAACGAAATAATTAAATATTGTCAGGACATTCCCGATCAATTTAAAAAGCAAACAAAAATGACAGATCCAATCGCAGATTATCTGACAAGATTGAGGAACGCCATCAAGGCCAACCACCGCGTGGTTGAAATACCGGCCTCAAACTTTAAAAAAGAAATCACAAAGATTCTTTTCGAACAAGGCTATATACTTAATTATAAGTTTATAGAGGGTGAGACCCCCTCGGGCGCAATCAAAATCGCGCTCAAATACGACCCCGTTGACAAGGTCAACGCCATCAAGGCTCTCAAGAGAGTGAGCCGTCCGGGTCTGAGACAGTACACGGGCTACAAAGACATGCCCCGTGTGCTCAACGGCCTGGGCATCGCCATCCTGTCGACTTCCCAGGGTGTGATGACCAACAAGAAAGCCAAAGACCTCAAAATCGGCGGCGAAGTGCTCTGCTATGTTTATTAATCAAATTTTCAACCATCCAAAAGCATAAGAATTATGTCAAGAATAGGCAAACTTCCCATAGCCATCCCGGCCGGAGTGACCGTTAAGGTTGAAAACCACGTAGTGACCGTCAAAGGTCCCAAAGGCGAGCTCACCCAGAAGGTCGACCCCGACATCGATGTAAAAGTAGAAGACAACCATATAATCGTAACCCGTCCCAGCGACGACAAGGAGCACCGCGCACATCACGGCCTCTACCGCGCTCTTATCCACAACATGGTGGTGGGCGTTTCGCAGGGCTACCACAAAGAGCTTGAACTCGTGGGCGTAGGCTACCGCGCCACTGCCACCAACAATGTGCTCGAGCTGGCTCTCGGTTACTCACACGCCATCTATCTCAAACTTCCCCCCGAGGTTAAGGTAGAAGCAAAGTCAGAGAGAAACAAAAATCCCCTTATCATACTCGAAAGCGACGACAAGCAGCTTCTGGCTCATGTAAGCTCCAAAATACGCTCTTTCCGCAAACCCGAACCCTACAAGGGCAAAGGTATCAAGTTTGTAGGTGAAGTTATCCGTCGCAAGTCCGGTAAATCAGCAAGTGCCAAATAAGTAAACAGACCGCAATGAAAACGAAGCAAGACAGAAGAAATAAAATCAAGACCCGTATCCGCGGTCGTATCTCCGGCACCGCAGCCCGTCCCCGTATGACCGTATATCGCTCCAACAAGCAGATCTACGTGCAGTTTATCGACGACCTCACCGGCAACACCCTTGCCGCCACTTCGTCGAAGGGCCTGGAGCAGAAGGGCACCAAGTGCGAAATCGCAGCCGTAGTTGGCGAAAACGCCGCCAAGAAAGCCCTCGAAGCCGGTATTACCGAAGTAGTGTTTGACCGTAACGGCTATCTTTTCCACGGACGTGTGAAATCGCTGGCCGATGCCGCCCGCAAAGCCGGTCTGAAATTCTAATCCCGCAAAAAAAGAGCAAAAATGGCAATAAAGAACAACAGAGTAAAATCTACAAACGACCTCGAGCTCAAAGAGCGTCTGGTAGCCATCAACCGCGTTACCAAAGTAACCAAGGGCGGCCGTACTTTCACCTTCGCCGCAATCGTGGTAGTTGGTAATGAAAACGGTATCGTGGGCTGGGGCCTCGGCAAAGCAAACGAAGTTCAGGCCGCCATCGCCAAAGGCGTGGAGGCAGCCAAGAAAAACCTCATCCGCGTGCCCGTTCACAACGGCACCATACCTCACGAGCAGGCAGCCAAATTCGGCGGCTCGCGCATCATCCTCAAACCGGCATCGACCGGTACCGGAGTTAAGGCCGGTGGTGCTATGCGTGCCGTGCTTGAGAGCGTGGGCGTGAGCGACGTGCTCGCTAAGAGCAAGGGCTCTTCAAACCCCCACAACCTTGTAAAGGCCACTCTGGCCGCACTTTCCGAAATGCGTTCTCCCGCCCAGGTGGCACAGAACCGCGGCATATCGGTAGAGCAGGTCTTCAACGGCTGATTTATTAATCTATAATTTGACATAACTGAAATGGCAAAAATAGCAATCAAACAAATCAAGAGCCGCATCAACTGCCCCGCAGTCCAGAAACGCACTCTCGACTGTCTGGGTCTCAGGAAGATGAACCACACCGTGGTCAAAGAAGACAATCCTTCGATCATGGGCATGGTAGCCAAAGTGAAACACCTCGTCGAAGTAACCAAGCTCTGAAAAGAACCAGAGGCGAAGCAAACCGCATAAGATACACCGTGGCGGAAGCACCGCACGGAAATCTGAAATGAAAACCGGCAGGGAGCGGCCCCGCGCCGCTCCCCCAAAGCCGGAATCACAGCGGTTTCTCGCATCTCTTACGACGAATTGATAATTTAAAGCAAATCAAACCCTCACATAACACAGTATTATGGACTTAAGTAATTTGCAACCGGCCGTAGGCTCAGTAAAGCACGGCAAAAGAATAGGTCGCGGTCCGGGTTCCGGCAAAGGCGGAACATCTACCCGCGGACACAAGGGCGCAAAATCGCGTTCGGGCTATTCACGCAAGATTGGTTTTGAAGGAGGTCAGATGCCTCTCCAGCGCCGTCTTCCCAAATTCGGCTTCAAAAACATCAACCGCGTGGAATACAAAGCCATCAACCTTGAGCTTATTGCAGCTCTGGCAGAAGCCAAGAATCTCGAGAAAATCGGCCTCGAAGAACTTCGTGCAGCCGGATACATCAACCGCAACCAGCTGGTGAAAATTCTCGCCAACGGAGCCGTCAACAAAGCCATCCAGGTTGAAGCCCACGCCTTCTCTAAAGCTGCTCAGGCAGCCATCGAGGCAGCGGGAGGCACAGCCACCAAAATCTAAATTATCCAATGAGATTTATTGAAACCTTAAAAAACATCTGGACAATCCAGGAGCTGCGCAAGCGCCTCATCATAACCCTGCTGCTGGTAATGATTTACCGCCTCGGCTGCTATGTGGTGCTTCCCGGCATCTCGCCCTCTGATATCGACGCCCTGTCGAAATTCACCAACAAGAGCGGTCTGATGCAGCTTCTTGACATGTTCTCCGGCGGTGCATTCTCCCAGGCATCGGTATTCGCTCTGGGTATCATGCCATACATCACCGCCTCCATCGTCATCCAGCTCTGCGGAATGATTATCCCGTCGTTCCAGAAACTTTCCAGAGAAGGTGAGAGTGGCCGTCAGAAGATGAACCAGTATACCCGTTACCTCACGGTGCTGATTCTTCTCCTTCAGGCTCCCGCCTATCTGGTCAACCTTCAGGTGCAGGTCAACGGTGCCGCCGCTAACGGCGACGGTCAGATGCTTCACTTCGGATTCCTCGAAACAGCATACCTCACCATCTTCCTCGCAGCCGGATCGATGTTCATCATGTGGCTTGGCGAGCGTATAACCGACCGCGGTATCGGAAACGGTATCTCGTTCATTATCCTCGTGGGTATCATTGCCCGTCTCCCGGGAGCCCTCTTCTATGAATTCACAACCCGTCTGCCGGGTACCACAGGCGGTCAGGGCGGTCTTGTGATGTTCATCGTCGAGATCGTGCTTCTCTTCGCTGTCACTGTCTGCGCCGTGCTTCTGGTGCAGGGCACACGCAAGGTGCCCGTGCAGTATGCAAAGCGCATCGTGGGCAACCGTCAGTACGGAGGCGCCCGTCAGTACATCCCTCTCAAAGTCAACGCAGCCGGTGTGATGCCTATCATCTTTGCCCAGGCAATCATGTTCATCCCCATGGCTCTTACCGGCTTCCGCGGCTCCGAGGGCGGATTCTTCCACGCACTCACCGACATCAACTCGTTCTGGTATAACTTCGTATTCTTCATCCTTATCGTGGCCTTCACATATTTCTATACGGCAATCACCGTAAGACCCACCCAGATGGCAGAGGATATGAAGCGCAACAACGGCTTCATCCCCGGCGTGAAACCCGGCAAGAAGACCGCAGAATACCTCGACGCGATCATGTCGCGCATCACCCTTCCCGGCTCGCTCTTCCTCGGAGTGGTCGCCATCCTGCCGGCTTTCGCCCGCTTCTTCGGCATCAGCCAGAACTTCGCCCAGTTCTTCGGCGGCACATCGCTGCTGATTATG
>CAYZFL010000165.1:0-4585 GCA_964477785.1 uncultured Bacteroides sp. | reverse complement strand
CGACCAGCAGAAACGTTCGGGAGGTGACACCGAGCTTTTCGGTATGCACTTCACCAACCTTCTGCCCTATGCCGAGAAATGGAAAGAGCAGTACGGAGGCGCCCGCAAGAGCGGCAAGCTCCGTCCTTATGTAGACGAGAACAACGTGGGTGACTACTACATCATGAGAGATCCCACCACCGGCCGTGTAATGGAGACCCTCTATTATGCAAACTGGAATGTAGGTGACATCTGGTACAACGATGCGGCTCCCAGCAACAAGCACAATGTAAGTCTCGAAGGCCAGAGCGGAAGGACAAACTACCGCGCTTCTTTCGGTTATGACAAACGTCAGTCAATGGAGAACTTCAACCCCGGCAAGATGCGCCGCTACACCGCAGCTGTTAACCTCAACACCCAGATTTTCAGCTGGCTGAAGGCAGGTGTGAGGTTCAACTATTCGAGCAAGGAATACGAAGGTCCCAACAACATCGTGGGTCAGGCAACTCCCACCTACCTCTGGCGCTGGGGTTCATACTTCAATCCCCTCGGATACCGTGAATACGAAGGCAAGAACTACTACTACAAGACAATTGCCGGCCGTACCGACGGCGGTAAGTTCGAAGACGTAGCCAGCGATACCAAGATTCAGGCATACATGGACGCCGACATCGTGAAGGGCCTTACCCTCCATGCAGATTTTACTTATGACGTTCAGAACTACAACTCGAAGTCATATAACCTTCCCGTATATGCTTGGAACAACTGGACCAACACAGGTCTCGTACCCGAGAATATCTCGACCAAGACCCAGGCTTCACAGAGCAATATGCGTTCAACACTGTGGACAATGAACGTTTATGCCACCTATGCAAATACCTTTGCCAATAACTACAACCTGAAGGTTATGGCCGGTGCGACCGCCGAAGAGTATAATGACAATACCTTCGCAGCAACACGTGCAAATCTTCTCGATACAAACCTCCCTGTTCTCGGCCTTACCGACGGAGGTGAGAAAGGTACCGACATGACAATGTCAAACAGTCTCGGACACCGTGCAACAGCCGGTTTCTTCGGCCGTCTGAACTTTGACTACAAGGGTATCTATCTTTTCGAGTTCAACGGACGCTACGACGGCTCGAGCCGTTTCCCCGCAAACGACCAGTGGGCATTCTTCCCCTCAGGTTCAATCGGCTACCGCTTTACTGAAGAAAACTACTTCAAGAACAGCGAACCTGCCAAATACTTGAGCAACGGTAAAATCCGCGCATCATGGGGCCAGATCGGTAACGAGGCCGTAGGTACAAACCAGTTTATCTCCACTATCTCCGGTCCCTCCAACTACTACTGGCTGCAGGGCGGAGGTACAACTCCTACCAAATATTTCGGAACTCCGACTCTCGTATCTTCGACTCTTAAATGGGAGCGTGTAGAGACCATAGACGTTGGTGTTGACCTCGGTTTCCTCAAGAATTCTATCAATGTAAACTTCGACTGGTTCCAGCGTGATACCAAAGACATGCTCGCTCCCGGTCTCACACTCCCGGGTGTCGTCGGTGCTTTAGCTCCTGTCGTAAACGAAGGCAAGCTGCGCACACGTGGCTGGGAACTTGGTATCGCTTACAACCAGAGCTTCGGCGACTGGGATGTATATGCCAACTTCAACATCTACGACGGTAAGACCAAAGTGGTTAAATACCGCAACGATAACATGATGCTCAACCAGTTCTACACCGGTGCAGAATACGGTGCAATATGGGGCTTTGAGACCGACCGCTACTTTACGACCGACGACTGCAAGCCCGGTACATTCCAGCTTGACTACACCAATGAGCCCGGCGGCAAACTCCCCGACCAGAGTTACCTCCAGAGCGGATCATTCGTATTCGGCCCCGGTGACATCAAGTTCAAGGATCTCGATGGTAACGGCGTTATCGACGGCGGTTATCGCGCTGATACAGACTGGCTGTGGGAAAACCGTCGCGATCTCTACAGGGATCCCAACGACCGTTCGAAGGGTATCTATCCCGCCGGTTCAGAGAAGAATCACGGTGACCTCAAGAAGATCGGTAACTCGATGCCGCGCTATGAATATTCGTTCCGTCTTGGCGCTGCCTGGAAAGGCTTCGATATCGACATGTACTTCCAGGGCGTAGGCAAGCGTGACTACTGGTCGACCTCGGCCTTCGTTATGCCTCTTACCCGCGGTGCCGACGCCACTTATTCGAACCAGAACTCCTACAACAAGATTCTCTACAATGATGCCAACGAAATTATCGGTTATGACATCAAACAGAGCAACGACTTCCCCTGCCTCTTCCCCGGAGCAGCCAATGGCGGTAAAATCTCCGGTATTCCCATGGGCCGTTTCAACTTCTATCCCCAGAGCAAATATCTGCAGGATATGTCGTATCTGCGTTTCAAACAGCTGACCATCGGTTATACCCTTCCCGCAGTGATTACCCAGAAGGCTCTTATACAGCGCGCACGCCTGTATTTCACAGTCGAGAATCTTTGCATGATTCATGACGGAATGAAGGGCACCGGTATCGACCCCGAAATCGGTTCAAGCCACAATGCAAGCTATTATGGTACCAGCGCCAACGTTAACGAAACATTCGGTCGTGTAACTCCTATGCCCCGCACATTCTCGTTCGGTCTGCAGGTTACATTCTAACGAAAAAGGCAATTTAAAATCGTAAATATTATTTCAATATGAAAAAATCAATATTAATCGGGGCTCTTCTTGTCAGCGGACTCGCCTTCACTTCCTGCGACGATTTCCTGGATGACAACCGTTATCCTCTGAGCGCAGAGACTGACAACCCTGAATTCTGGAACAACGAAGACAACGTAAAACTGCAGGTCGACCAGATGTTGCAGTACTTTACTGGATATGCAAGCGGTTCATCATACGGTGAATTTTACTTCAACACCCTTACCGATGACCAGTGTACATCAGGCTTCACTGACTGGAAATTTACTTCAATACCTTCTTCATCGGCCAGCTACACAAGCCCCTATACCAATCTCCGTCACTCGGTAACAATTATCGAAAGACTCGGAACCTCAAACCTTGATGCCGATGTCAAGGCAAACTGGATGGGCATAGCCCGCATGTGCCGTGCTTATCAGCAGTATCTGCTCGTACGCCGTTATGGTGACTGTAACTTCATAGAGCATGTCCTTAACCTTAATGACACCGAAATCCTCTATGGCAAACGTCAGAGCCGTGACGAGGTATTCGACAAAATACTCGCCGACCTCGACTATGCATGCAGCAATATCAAGACAAACAAGAACACTCAGTACTGGTCACGTGACCTGGCTTATGCCATGAAGTCATATATGTGTCTCTGCGAGGGTACTTACCGCAAATATTGCACCCAGTCAGAGAACGGTCTCGCTCCCGACGCTGCCCGTGCCAACAAGCTTCTTCAGGAATCAGCCAAGGCTTCAGACTATCTGATTGCTTCAGGCCGCTACAGCCTCTCTGAGCAGTATCGCGCCAACTATCAGTCGTTCTATACTGAGAAGAGCGCAGTTCCCGCAATGGTCAACAACCCTGAAATGATTCTCTTCCGCGGCTATGCCAAGGATATCATCATGAACTGTGTTGCAGACTATACCTGCGGTACAACTCCTATCAACGGTATCACCAAAGACGCATTCGACGCTTACCTTTTCAAGGATGGCAAACCCCTTGCTCTCACTTCGATGAATAAGAGCGACGTAGGCGAATGGGACGAAACCAACAAGATCTTCTCTATTCAGAAGCTTCTTGATGTCCGTGACAACCGTCTTGCCATGACCACCGACCCCTTTGTATATTTCACAGGCCTTACCGGTGACCGTGCAGGTGCAAGCGGTATGACTTCTTCCACCGGTTACGGTGTAAGCAAGTATGACAATACCGAGGATCTTCTCGCCGACCGCCGAACCATCCGCAACGTTGTATGCGCTCCTATCTACTGGTATTCTGTAATCCTTCTTGAGAACGCCGAAGCTAAGGCAGAACTCGGTACCCTTACCGACGATGACCTCAACAAGACTCTCAACCTGCTTTACAAACGTGCCGAGCTTCCCGCACAGACCGTCGCTTCTCTTTCAAACATGAACGACCCCGCCAACAACATGGGTGTCAACTCTCTTATCTGGGAGGTACGCCGCTGCCGTCGTTGCGAGCTCATCATGGATAACGACTTCCGTTACTGGGACCTCATCCGCTGGCACCAGCTCGACAAACTCGACCAGACCAAGAACCCCAATATCCTTCTTGGCGCAAACATTACCGGTTGCCCCATTCAGGTTGCCACAACCAACGGTTACATCAACGGTAATATCAACTGGCCGTCGCTCAAACGTGAATTCAAGCCCGAGTATTACTCATATCCCATCCCGACGGGTCAGATCAACCTGAACCCCGAACTTGGTCAGAACTTCGGCTGGAAGAACTAATCGAATCAACGATTGAATTCCATAATGAGGCCGCGCAATTTGCGCGGCCTTTTTTTGTGGTCTTTCTGAGTCGGAGTCATTATATAATTTTTATTATTACTGTCCGCTAAATTTTTTTGAGCGATTGAAAAATTAGGGCTGTCACCTA
>CAYZFL010000164.1:0-4777 GCA_964477785.1 uncultured Bacteroides sp. | reverse complement strand
GCTACTCTCTATAGCCATATAATATTTTAAATACCATCCATCCCTTTCACAAAATGGCTTAGGCCATTTTATCTAAATTCCCATCCTAACAAGAGCTTCCGAAGCGGTGCGTGCGCATAGCTTCGGTTGTATTTTTATAGAGATTGTGTTTAACAACTCTTGTGCTAATTTAACTGTAAATAAATTATCGGGCAGAACAATCACGAATAAATTAGTATAACTTTGCCGTCATAAGTCCCTTTGACAGAAAGATTAATATCATGAATTTTTTTCGCTTGTTCATCACAGTATTGGCGACGATATGCTCCTCCTTTTGCATTGAGCTGCAAGCCAAAGATATAGTAGTAGCAGATTCGGTTTCCCATACGCCGCTGCCCAATGCCGCAGTCTTCGACCGTCATGGCAATGTCATAGGCCTAAGCGACAATAACGGCCTGCTGCCGCGAATCTCTAAAGGAAACTGTCCGGTGACGGTGCGTTATTTAGGATTCAGCGACAAGACCCTTGGCCCGGAGTTTCCCGACACCATTTTCCTTTCTGAAAATATTTCCGAACTGCCGGAAATGGTTTTTGAATCAAGCCGTCACAGGGTGCTTCACATTCTGGCCTATGTGAGGGAATATTCAACGATGACAACTTACAGCGACACTGTGTTTCTTTTCAGAGAAAAGATGGTCGACTATATGTTACCCTCAGACAGGAAAGTGAAATTCAAAGGCTGGACCACGCCGAGAATTCTCACAAGCAGTTCATACTACAGATTCACAGACCGGAACGGCCTCGACAGCGTAAGCGACAAGAGTCGGCATCACTTCTCATGGTCGGACTGGATAGGCCTGGCTCCTAAAGTTTCATTGCCTGACGGTATGAAAAATTCGGGATTAAGGCAAGATACCCTGCGTGGCAAATACAGTCCCACAGAAATATGGCGCAGGGACAGTGCCGGAATAGTAGCCCACATAGACGTACTGGCCGACACGCTGAGCCGCAAATGGGTGCCCAATCTCGCGGGGTTCTTCAGGCATAATCTCGATTACGAGCGATTCAGAATAGATTTCAACTACGACGACGTCAAGGGCGACACTCTCACGGCACTAGATCTTAAAGGCTACTCGTTTGCCGTGGAGTCAAACGGGCGCGGTCGCGAAATGTTCAGATTCAACAAAGTCGACGAGCCATTCTTCGTGAGCACACAGGCAGATGTCTATATACTTGATAAGGAATACATAGCGGTAAAGGAAGCAAGGAAATGGGCAGACCGGCGATTTGATACCGATGAGACAGGTATTTACGAGCCCATGGAGGCTCCGGCCCTTTCTCCTTCCATTCTTGCACTTATCGATAGGGTAAACAAAATAGACAAAGAAAGCGTAAGGCTTGATTTTATGCCCGACCGCAGGCTGATGGGTAAAAACAGCGGGCGCCATAATTACAGAATCGGAAACCGGGCGCTCAGTCTGTTAAAAATGGCAACCGGCATAACCCTCTATAAATCACATAAAAATTTTAACGACGGCTGGCGCAAATTCCATAAAGAGCTTAATAGAAAACAGAAAGAGAGAAATGAGTGAAGTATTTTCCCCCCCGGTAAAAAGGCCTACGAGGATCATGAATTTGCTTGCCTATAATCCGTAAAAATACTGCTTATCGGCATCCTGTGCGTTCTGCATTAGGAGGAGCGTGTCGCCGGGGTGGAGGGACATTGTGCCGTTTGGCACTATGTAGCGGTCGTCGCGTTTTATCATTATCACGAGCGATCCCTCGGGCAGGGACATCGTCCCCAGCGTGTTGCCATTTGCGAAGTGCCCTTCTTCAAGCACCATGGTGTCGAGCGAGGTGGGCATGTTTTCATCAATCTCAATGCCGAAATCATCGGCCTGCGGTTTCTCTTCCTCTACCAGACCGAGACGCCGTGCCACGGATATCACACTGGTGCCCTGAATGAGCAATGAGAGAAGAGTGACGAAAAACACGATGTTGAAAATCTGTGAGGCGCCCTCCACATCGGCGACCACCGGATATGTTGCGAAGATGATAGGCACAGCACCTCTGAGACCCACCCACGAAAGGAAGGCCTTTGACTTTGCAGAGATGCGGCGGAAGGGCAGAAGTGTGAGGAAGACGCTCAGCGGGCGCCCGAGCAATATCATGAAGATGCCTATCAGCAGCGAAACCGGGGCGACCGTAAGCATCTCGGCAGGATTTACCAGAAGACCGAGCATGAGGAAGACTACAATCTGCGAGAGCCAGGTGAGGCCGTCGACAAACTTGATCACGCCCTTGCGGTTTGGCAATGACACGCTTCCTAAGAAAATGCCGGTGATGTAGACGGCCAGGTAACCGTTGCCACCTAATTCGGATGCGAGGGCGAAAGTGAGGAACACGGGGGCCATGACCAGAATGCCCGACATCGAGGAAGCCTGCGAGGGGTCTTCGCCGGCGCCTTTTTTGCCGCCGATGCGCATATAGAGCCGAATAAGCCATTGCGTGAGCTTGCCCATCACGACGCCTGCCGCCCCGCCTACGGCGAACTGCAGAAGCAGCATCCCGCAGAGCTCCCATCCGCTGATATTCGCGCCCTTTGTGAGGGCGTCGATCAGCACAATGGTTAGCATATAGGCCATGGGGTCGTTTGAACCGCTCTCGAGCTCGAGCATGGGACGAAGATTATGTTTCAGCCCCACTTTCTGAATGCCGAGTATGCCGAAGACCGAAGCGGAGTCGGTCGACGACATTGTCGCAGCCAGGAGGAGAGACGGCAGAAGGGCGAAGTGTATGTTGGTCCATTCCATACCCGACAGCCACCAGATGAAGAGGCCGGTAAAGAGGGCAGTCAGCACCACGCCAACGGTGGAGAGCATGAGTCCGGGGACGATAATTGGTCTGATTGAGGGGATTCGGGTTAAAAGCTTATTGAAAAAGTTTATAAAGATTTTGTCTTCGGAGAGTCTGCTTCCAATCCTTCTAAGTACTTTGGTCCCCTGGCACTTAAAAAGCTGAAAGATGCTTATGAGTATGACGAACCCGCCGATGCCTATGGCTTTTTGGGGAACTTCGCTCAGGTGCGCAGGACGGCCCGTCGAATGTGAGCAAAGTCACAGATATCACAGCTGAGGGTGATGGCTGGTATAATGTCTCGTTCCTTGACATGGGAAACAAAGGCTCCAAGTCACTCAAAATAGAAGGCGATAAAATCGTTGATTATAAATAATCATTACAATTCCCTTTTTTATGCTTATTTGCAATGGTGGTGAAAATTTGCATAAAAATGGAGAAAATTGGCTGCATGAGAATTGATGGGGTGCAACGAAATAATTATTAAATTTGGGGCGGAAATAATTTGTAAAGATCATATTATGAAAAAATTCATCCTAAGCTTCTGTCTCACTGCAATATTTGCAACTTTTGCAACGATGGGTAACGCCCGCTCTTATGTGGAGCCGTCTGATACGGTAAAAGTTAATCCACAGATCCTTGTGGCGCCGTCTGATACAATTGCCGTCAAACCGCAGGCTTGTTCGGTATCATCTGATACAGTTATAGTTAACCCACAGACTTATGTGGAGACGTTTGATACAAACTCACTGGGTTGGACGGAATTTATTTATACATTCAGATACAACTCGGCTGTAATAAAGAACGGAGTGATGACCCTGAAATCAAGTGGAGTACATGAAAATGCATCTATTATTATGACCGCACTTACCGGTCAGGAAAGTCAGGTAGGAGAAGTAACTTCCTTTGAAACACACTGTTATGCACCTCTTGAAGTGAGACTGCCTTTTGATGTTGTTTCAAATGTTAAGATCGACAAGCTCGCCGGAGACCGTGCATGTGGATTCATACTCAACTATCGCGACAGCGGCAACTTCTATCTCTTTACCTTAACCGACGAGATGGTTAAATTCTCACGGTTTGAAAACGGTTGTATGCAGGGAAGCATCATGCAGAGCGTAAAATGGCCTAAAAAGAAGAAAGTCAGCCAGCAATGGAAACTTGTCAGCGAAGGTGACGTGTTGAGTTTCAATGTTGACGGGAAAGAGATTATGAAGGTGAGATACATGCCGGTCTTTTATTCGGGAATAGGGTTTTATACCTTTGGAGAACAGAAACTTGTAATAGACGATGTGACATTCACCCAACTCGTCCCATATCAGGAGGAAAAATCGCAGATTGAGAAAAACATCCCGGTTTTAGAATAAAAATTTGGGAGGATAGAAAAAAAATTGTAACTTTGCCAAGCAAAAACGAAAAGGCCACAGAACTAAGGTCAGTACGAAGGAAAGATGCCGGAGTGGTCGATCGGGGCGGTCTCGAAAACCGTTGTGCCCTTTGGGCACCCAGGGTTCGAATCCCTGTCTTTCCGCAAATTAGCTTGATTATCAAGCATTTACAAAATCTACACCCAATATTACACCCAGAAATGGCAGTAATATTGGGTGTTTTATTAATCTCAAAATAGTCAATCCCGTTGCGGAACTGGCGATATAACATTTGATATTATCTAACATTGAACATTTTTATGCGTCAACGATATAGAAAGCAGATGAACGAAACTATCAGAAACATCATGATGAATGATAGATCTGACAAACGCGCCATGTTTTATGACATAGACAGCAAGTATCCTAATAAATTTGTAAATACGGTACTTAAGCTATTGACCATCTATTTAGCAAAGAAGAAGAGTCCAATTTCTATCGCAATTCACTAGTGTCTCTTAAAAGTGTTAATCAAATTCGAGGTCAAGAGTTGGATGGCAATTTGCTATTTGGAT
>CAYZFL010000163.1:0-4833 GCA_964477785.1 uncultured Bacteroides sp. | reverse complement strand
CGTTGACTAAAACCAGTTCTACGTCGCTCATATCTATGATCCTTTTGATTATAACGCAAAGATACGACTTTTATTTCACATAGATGTGAAATATCAAGCTTTTTTCTGTGTGCGTGCAATCAGTTCAGTACATCCATACGTCAATACATCCATACGTCAATACGTTCATATGTCAATACGTTCAGACAGCATCTTTGCAAGAAAAACCATTTGTTCTTATTCTCTTCATTTTAAAGGATTTATGTTCTTATGCCCTTATGCCCTTTTGTTAAATAATTATGTCCTTTTGTTTTTTATCGTATTTCCCGGCAAAACCTCTATCTAATTTTGCGCCGTAATGAAGCGCATAAAGCAAATATCCCTGCCCCGAAAGATGACTCTTACCCGCCGTCTTATCTCCATCGCCGATTTTCAGCGATGGCTCGGCCGTCCCATGCGCTCATTTGAAATCAACCTCGTCCGTTACTTCGAATCCTTCCGTCAGCGTGGCCAACTAATCCTTGCCCACGTCTACGACCGTCCCGGCAGCCCCTCCTCCGTGCCCATCATATTGGCATATGTGGAGTGGCTGCGTCACTGTAACCCCACGGATCTTCCTCCCTGCTTCATCGGCAAAACCCGTCAGGCAATGAAAGAGCTGTGCAGCCACGAGGTTCGCAAACCCTATCAGACCGGTTCCTACCGAGCGATAGATAATCTTCGCGGAGGCACCTACATGATAGCAGTCTGCTTCGACGCCCCGCATGACTACCGCAAGGTGATACCCGTCCTGGCGCCAATCTTCAGCAGTGAATACATGCGTGGCGCCTGGATTTTCCACACCGTCGGCATCCCGACGCGCAACGGAAACACGCCATACTACATCTCACGCTTCAACGCCGACTTCCCGCCACCGCCTCCCGACCTGCGCCGGGATTCAGTCACCGAGACCCTCCGCCTACCTCCGCCCACCATTCTCTACAACGACTCGCCCTCAGACAGCGACTCTCCCGATCCTCCCGGAAATTGCGCATTTCGCATTTCGCATTACGCATTACGCATTACCAAGTGGCAAGCCACTTGTCTAAGCGGCAGCTGCCCCGCGAGCAGGACATTTCCCTTCATTACGCATTGCGCATTTACGCATTACGCATTACGCATTACGCATTTTAAAGGCCTTTGCCCGTAAAGCCGAATCGCAGCAAGGAGCACTTTGACATTTTGTTACAAGTTTTTCACTCAAATGTTTTGGGCGGAATTTTGGCGTTGAGACGGATATTTGTGAAGCGATAGGAGGTTGTGGAGCCGTCTGTCATGGTGATGACGAGGTGTGTCACTGCTCCGTTTTTGCGCGATACGGTGACTTTTACGTTTCTTATCATGGTAATCAGCGGCTTGGTCTTGGGACTGAGGGTGAGTATCCACGATGAGGCGTTTTGAGTGCCGCTGACATTATAGGCCTTTAATAATTCCGAGCCGATTGATGGGCCGGCGACCCTCATGATTGAGATGCCGATGCCACCTGTGGGATCTTTCAGCTCGGTCTTTGTGCCGCCCGTGATAAACGTAACTTTCGAGGTGGAGGCTTTATAGATAAAGTCCTCGGTCTGACCGTCGGACTGCAGGCTCATGCGCAGATTACCCTCTCTGGTGAGCCATATTTTGCCTTTTGACTCGATTGGGCGGCGGCTGAGCGATGAAGTGCTTTGGGAGGTGAAGTCGGCGCAGACGCTCTCTGTCTTGGCGTTAAGAGCGGCAATACGGCTGAGCGCAGTCTTGAGATCGGTCTGAGAGAGCGCCTTATCGCTCGCGGCACTCAGCGAAGCTGCTGAGAGAAGGATGAGCAGAAAGATTGAAAATCTTTTAAGCATAACGAGGTGACTTGTGAGGGTTGGGGGGAGGAGCCGGAACGGTCTGACTCGTCTGACAGTGAGGAAAGAGCCGTCAGCGGCTTCAGCGAGACGAGCACAGCGAAGAAGCCCGGCTCGGCGTTGCCGGGGCCTATGGGCGTTTCCTCGGCATAGACCAGAAGAATATTCCCTGCTTTGCCCTTGCGAAGCTGGTGGAGGGCATCCGTGAGGGCATTGTCGACAGACATATTGCCGTTTGAATGGGTCACGTTATAGCCGTGGCATTTGAGGTGCAGGGCAATGGAGGTGGCGAAGCTGTTGTGGGTGGAATACATGAAATATGACGGTTTCAGGGCATCCTCGCCATATTGGGCGACGTCGTCGAGAAATTTGGCGGTGTTTCTCATGCAGCCGCTGTCGGTTGCGGCTATGATGCCGTCGGGCACCTCGACGCCGCATTTCTCCAGACACCGGCAGCTCACAAAAATAGCGTCGCGCAGACCCTGACTGAGTCTGCGGCACTCGCCGGCATTGAGATAGCGTCGATAGTCGGGTTGCTCGTCGCCCTCGCGCAGCCAGCTCAGCCCGCTGAGGTATATATCCTGTTCAGAAAAATTCATCTTGTCCGGCATGATAAAAAATAAAGGCAAAAGGTTTCAGTTCCCGTCATACCGGCGGAAAATGAGGGTTGTCTCGTTGCCGCCGAAGCCGAAGGAGTTGCAGAGTATGTATTCGGGATGGGCCTTGACTGTCTTTGACAAGGGTGACGGAAAGTCCTCTATCGGTTCGCCCTCAAAACCCTGACCGGGAAGGAAGTCATGCTGAAATGAGAGCACGGCAAACACAGCCTGTAACGCAGCCGATGCGCTGGTGGGATGGGCGGTGAGGCTTTTGGTGGAAGAGAAGGGCGGAATGTCATTGCCGAAAACCTCGCGCATGGCGCGCAGCTCGGTGAGGTCATTGTTGGGGGTGCCGGTGCCATGGGTGCTGATGTAACTAATATCAGAGGCTTTGAAGCCGGGAATACGGGCGGCAGTATCTTCGAAAGCGCGGAGCATCGAAAGTTTGGGCCCGAGGCCGTCGTCGGAGGTGGCGGTGGGATGGAAAGCGTCGCAGGCGTTGCCTTCGCCGCAGAGCAGGGCGAGAGGTTTCGCGCCTCGGGCAAGAGCGTGGTCAAGAGTCTCGAGCACGAGATAAGCCGCGCCTTCACCGAGATTTATGCCGCAACGGTCGGCCGAAAAGGGCCGGCAGACCTCGCGTGACATGATCATCAGGGAATTGAAGCCGTTGAAGTGAAATCTTGAAAGCGACTCGGTCCCGCCGGCAATGGCGACCTCACACTCTCCGAAGCGCAAAGAGTCGGCAGCGTATGCGATGGCGTTTGCTCCCGATGAGCAGGCGGTGGAAAGTGTGGCCGTGTGGCCGCCGGCACCGATATGCGAGGCAATGATGGAAGTGATGGTGCCGCAGGAATTATATCTGAGACATTCCTCCGAGGGGTAAAGAGTCTCGGTATAGTCCATACCGCCCACGGTAGTGCCGTTGACAAAGTCGGCTGCGGCCAGTGCCTCCTTGTCAAGACCGGCCATAGAGAGAGCCTCCCGGGCGGCGATGATGGCCGGCATAACGGTGCGCAAAGGGGGCAGGTCGGCACTCAGCCCGCTCATACGCCTCAGCTCTTCGTCGTCATGCTTTATTTCACCGGCCTTGAACTCACGGCGCGACGTGTCGAGATATTTCACCTCGCCGATGCCGGAGCGGCTATGGATGAGCGCGTCGAGACATTCGGCGCTATTGTCGCCGATGGCCGAAATCACTCCTATGCCGGTGACAGCTATCATGGGGTTGCGATTATTTCTTACGGTTGGCGGCTACATAGTCGGCGATGGAAGCCACGGAGCGGAAAATCTCCTTGCCTTCTGTGGGCGACGAAAGTTTGATGCCGTAGTTGCGCTCCAGGAGCACGATGATTTCGAGGGCGTCGATAGAGTCGAGACCGAGACCTTCGCCGAAAAGCGGGTCGTCATCGGCGATATCTTCGGGCTTTACCTCCTCGAGATTGAGGGCCTCGATAATCTGGTTTTTCAGAGTGAGGATAAGTTCGTCTTTAGTCTGGTTGTTGTCCATTATATTTTATAAGTTATATTTTCAAAAATCGAAACACAAAGTTAAGAATAAAAAATGGAAAATCCCTAAAAAGAGGAAATAGCAAATGCAAATCCTCCTTCATACAAAACGTCAAATCGACAAAATGAGTTCGCCAAGAGGATAAAGTGGGTAATTGCGCCTCTGATTTGCGGTTTGATATCGTTAAAGGCGGATTTATTTTTCGATTAAGGCGGAAATTATGTAACTTTGCAGTTTGACAGTGAAAAAGATTATATAAACCAAATTCAGAGACTAAGTGATGAGCGAAAAAGTCGAGAATCCGGCTCCCGCAGCCGAAGATAATTCCCCCAAAGGCCTCAACTTTGTAGAACAGGCAGTATACGACGACCTCAAGGCCGGCAAGAACGGCGGCAGACTTAACACCCGTTTCCCGCCCGAGCCCAACGGCTATCTCCACATAGGCCACGCAAAGGCCATCTGCATGGATTTCGGCGTCGCCGAGAAATTCGGTGGCACATGCAACCTCCGTTTCGATGACACAAACCCGGTGAAAGAAGACGTTGAGTATGTCGACTCTATCAAAGAGGATTTTCACTGGCTGGGCTTCGACTGGGGCGTCAGGCTCTACTATGCCTCGGACTATTTCCCAAAACTGTTCGATCTGGCAGTAAGACTTATCAAGGAAGGCAAGGCATACGTCGACGACCAGACCTCGGAGCAAATCGCCGCCCAGAAGGGCACGCCCACCGAACCCGGTCAGGAAAGTCCCTACCGTAACCGCAGCGTGGAGGAGAACCTCGACCTTTTCATGAGGATGAACGCCGGCGAGTTCCCCGACGGCGCCCGCGTGCTTCGTGCCAAAATAGACATGGCCAATCCCAACATGCACTTCCGC